>JADJJE010000003.1:300000-441810 GCA_016706685.1 Sandaracinaceae bacterium
CCGAAGAAGTTCCTGTTCGTGCAGGAGGAGCACCTGCGCCGGCAGCCGGACGCATGGCTGGCCGAGCTGACCCAGCCGTACCTCGCGGCGCGCGGTCTCGAGGTGGCCGCCGACGACGCGCGCGTGCTGGCTGCCATGCCGTACATCAAGCCCCGCAGCAGCCTGCTGCCGGACCTGGCGCTGAACGTGGACTACTTCGTGCGCGACGTGCCGGAGCAGGACGAGAAGGCCGCGAAGAAGTTCCTCACGCCCACGGCGGCGCCGCGCTTGCGGGCGCTGGCGACGCTAGTGGAGCGCACCGAGCCGTTCTCCCAGCCGGCGCTGGACGCGGCGGTGACCGCGTGGCTCGAGGCCGAGGGGCTGGCCATGAAGGACGTGGCCCAGCCGGCGCGCGTGGCGCTGAGCGGCCGTGGACAAAGCCCCGGCCTGTTCGAGGTGATGGAGGTGCTTGGGCGCGAGGTGTCGTGCGCGCGCCTGCTGTCTGCCGCAGAGCAGGCCGAGCGGGCCACCGAGAACACGAGCCCCGCGTGAAGCTGGCCGAGCTGCACCCGCGCGCGTTCTTCCTCGAGACGTGGCAGCAGATGGACCGCGAGGCCGCCGAAGAGCGCGCCGCGCGGGACGCCGCGGGGCTCGGCTACGACTGGCGGCCAATCATCGCGCTGCTGGCGAGCGCGGTGCTGCTGACGCTGATGGAGTACATCGGCAATCGGCACTGGCTGGACGAGTGGATCACACGCGACCAGCCGCTGCAGTGGGCGCGTGACTGGCGCCGCTCCCCGCACCACGAGCGTCTCTCCTGGGCCTGGTGGGCGGGCTGGCGCGTGCTCGGCTATTTCCTGCTGCCCATGATCTTGGTGCGCCTCTATGGCGAGCGCGTGCGCGACCAGGGCCTGTCCACCAAGGGGCTGCGCGAGCACCTCTGGCTCTACGTGCTGTGCTACCTGGTGGTGGCCGTGTGCGTGCTGTTCGTCAGCCGCAGCCCCGAGTTCGTGAACTACTACCCCTTCTACAAGGGCGCGAACAAGAGCTGGGCCGACTTCCTTGGCTGGGAGCTCATGTACGCGGCGCAGTTCTTCGCGCTCGAGTTCTTCTTCCGCGGCTGGTGGCTCAAGGCCTGCAAGGCCCAGATGGGCAGCCACGCCATCTTCGTGATGACCGTGCCGTACGTGATGATCCACTTCGGCAAGCCCATGCTGGAGACCTTCGGCGCGTGCATCGCCGGCGTGGTGCTCGGCACGCTGGCCATGAAGACGCGCTCCATCTGGTCGGGTTTCTTCGTGCACGTGGGCGTGGCCATCAGCATGGACCTGGCCGCCATGATGAAGACCATCGGGCTGCCGACCACGTTCTGGCCGCCGGGCGGGTGAGCGGCCTGCGCGGATGGGACGATCCGATGCGGCACCCGGCAGACCACATGGTAACTTTCTCGCGTGACCAGTAGCGCCATCATCGAGCGGCTGAGCGGGATCTGCTCGCGCGTGGGGTTCGACCTCCACGCCGTGGACGCCGACGTGCTGAGCCGGCTGGCGCTGCTGGCCGAGCTCTCGCAGACGGTGACCGACCTCGAGCGCATGGCCGACCTCGCGTTCCGGCTCTTTCGCCACTACGACGCGACCGACTGGCAGGAGGCGTGCGGCGCGCTCGAGCGCCGTACGGTGGTGTTGGGCTGCCTGTTCTCCGACATCGGCAAGACCGGCCCGAAGGACGCCGACCCCAGCGGTCAGCGCCTGATCGCAGAGATGTTCTCGGTGGAGGGCGTGGAGGACGTCATGCAGCCCGTGCGCCGCTTCCTGCAGCGCTACTTCCCGGAGGACGCCGCGACGCGCATCACGCGCCTCGAGGCGCTGGGCATCTCGCCCGACTTGCCCATGCGGCACTTCTGGAACCTGCACACGGCATGGACGCTCGAGATCATCGACGGCGCAGGCGTGCCCGCGGAGGCGGTGGCGGCCGCGGCCTCGCACCACATGCTGGACAACATCAACCCCGACGCCATCGTCGGCGCGGACGACCGCTTCACACGGCGCTTCGGCGCCAACACCTGCTTCGACCGGGCCGAGAAGCTGGTCATCGTGCTGGACAAGTACGACGCGCTGCGGCGACGCGGACGCCTCTCACACGCCGAGGCCATCGCATGGCTGATCGAGCGGCTGGCCAAGAACGAGCGCTTTCGGGGGGATCGCGAGCTCACCACGCTGATCGCCGACATCAACGCCGTGGCCGAGGACGAGGCCCAAGAGCAGGCGGGTTGAGCGGGACGGCTAGCCGATCTCCACGCGATCGCGGCCGCCGGCCTTCGCGCGGTAGAGAGCCTCGTCGGCGCGCGCGAAGGTGCGGTCGGGCTCCTCGGGGCTGCGGTACTCCGTGATGCCTGCCGAGGCCGTGATGCGCAGCGACACCTCCGCCGTGGTGAACACGTGCGCCGCGAGCGCGCGCAGGATTCGCTCGATGGTGGCCTGCGCGTCGGCCAGCTCGGCGCCGACCAACAGCACGGCGAACTCTTCACCGCCCCAGCGCCCGAACAGGTCGGTTTCGCGGAGCTCAGCGCGCAGCACCGCGGCCACACCCTTCAGCACCTCGTCGCCCACCAAGTGCCCGTAGGTGTCGTTGACCGCCTTGAAGAAGTCCACGTCCAGGATGGCGAACGAGAACCCCCCGCCCTCGCGCTCGCAGCGCTTCTTTTCGAGTGCGAAGGCCTCCGCCAGGTAGCGCCGGTTGTACGCGCCGGTCAGCTCGTCGCGCATGGCCATCTCTCGGATGCGCTCGAGCGCGCGCTCGAGGTCCAGGTTGCGGTCCGCCAGCTCTTGGTTGCGCTCGCGCACGCGCGCACGGAGGCGGTTCACGTAGCCGGCCAGCGAGCTGAACTGCGCCATGGCCACCAGCACCGAGAACCACTGGAGCATGTCCACACGCGTTTGGACCTCCTCCGGACGCCGGAAGAGCATGAGCAAGATGACGGACGAGTACCCCAGCAAGATGAACGCGGTGAAGTAGATGAAGTCGCGCGTCCGAAAGCTGTAGAGCCCGTACATGGTCACGGACAGCAAGAGCACCAGGAACGCGCCCCGCGCCTGGCCCGCGTGATACATGGCGTAGAGCACGGGCACGCTGGCCAGGCACAGCTGCAGCAGCGTGATGTTGGGGTCGCGAAAGCGGAGGTTCAGCCCCGAGCGCAGCAGCCCGAAGAGCACCAGGTTGATGGGAATGACCATCAGCGTCACGGCCAGCACGACGCGCGCCCCGTAGAAGCCGAGCAGCCACGCCCCCACCACCACCGCGAGCGCCAGGCCGTAGGACACGAGTCCCGTCAGCAGGCGCTTCTCACGCAGACGCTGGGCGCGTTGCTGCGCGCCCGGGTCCTGGCTGAAGCGCTTTGGTGTCTCGAGGGGAAACATCAGCGACGCAGCATACACTCATGCACGTGAGGGATGAGTTCTGACCCGGCATCGGTAGAATGCCCTCATGAAGAGCTTCGGGTGGTGTGTGGTGCTGGTGCTGGTGCTAGGGCTGCTGGGGTCGGTCGGCGCGGCGCGCGCCCAATACGAAGACGACACCTACGAAGGCCCCCCTGCGGACGGCTGGATGGGCACGGAGGACGTGCTCCCGGGCCTGCGCCTGGGCATCGGGCCGCAGTTCGCCACCAACCCCAACGACACCATGCTGACTGGGCAGTTCCTGGTCGCGGCCGACCTGCGCTTCGAGGACAACCTGGGGGCCTCCATCGAGCTGGGCTACAGCGGCGAACGGCGCGGGCGGCTGGCGGGCCGGCACCTGGTGCTGGGAGGCGCGGTGCGCTTTGGGACCATCGTGGGGCTGAGCCCTTTGGTGCACGGCATCATCGGGCGCACACACGGCGAGCCGCTGGTGCCCACGCGACGGAGCGGCGGCCTGCGCATCGGTGGGCGGCTGGACATTGCGCGCATGGCGGGCGTGGACATCCAGTACGAGTACCGGGCCATCCACCGCAGCGACAGCGAGAGCGGCTTCCGCGTGGTGCTCTGGCTGGACGCGCTGTTCGTGCTGAAGGTGGTGGGCTTCTCCAACTAGCTCGGCGCGGTCCCGCTCAGCTGGGCTTGATCAGGCCGATCTCCACCAGACGCTGCGTGAGGTAGGCGTCCGCCGTGATGGGCTCAGGGTAGCGGTCCGGGTTGTCCGGCGTGACGCACTCGGGCAGCGTGCGGATCAGGTACTCCGAGTTGGGGTGCAGGAAGAACGGGATGGACGTGCGCGCCTGGCTGGCCCAGGGCTCCGGCGGGTTGACCACGCGGTGCGTGGTGGAGGGCAGCACGTGGTTGGTGAGGCGCTGCAGCATGTCGCCCACGTTCATGGCGATCATGCGCTGGTCGGTGCCGAGAGGCAGCCACTGGCCTTCGCGGTTGAGCAGCTCGAGGCCCGGCGCGTCGCTGCACACCAGCAGCGTGATGAGGTTGATGTCCTCGTGCGCCGCCGCGCGCACCCCTGGCGGGCAAGGCTTGGGCAACGGCGGATAGTGGATGGGGCGCAGCACGCTGTTGCCGTGGTCCACCACGTTGTCGAAGAAGCGCTCGGGCAGGCCGAGGCCCAGCGCGATGGCTCGCAGGATGGTGACGCCCAGCTCGTCGAGCGCACGGTAGAGCGCCAGCGTGGCCTCCTGGAAGCCGGGCACCTCGCGCGGCCAGATGTTCTCGGGCTCGCTGCCGCGCCAAGGGCTGCTGGGCTCGAACTCGCGCCCCACGTGCCAGAACTCTTTGAGATCCGGGTGCTGCGCGTCCTTGGCCGCCTCCACGCCGAACGCCGTATACCCGCGTGCGCCGCCGCCACCGGGGACGTGGTAGCCGCGCTTCACCTCTTCGGGCAGGGCGAAGAAGCGCCGCAGGGCGTCGTAGGCGGGCTCCGTGACGGCCTCGTCCACGCCGTGCCCCACGAAGCAGACGAAGCCGAACTCACGCAGAGAGGCGTGCAGCTCGCGCACGAACTTCGGGGCATCACCGCCGCGCAGCGCGCGCACGTCCAGGGTCGGCACTTGTCTCAAGGGGTTGCGTGCTCCTTCTCACCGCACTGTATCAGAGGCTTGTCCCGGGCAGGGCGTGTGGCCACACTGCGCGCCCGATGACAGCGCGATTCATAGTGGGCATCGACCTCGGCACCACCAACACGGTGGTGGCCTTCGCCGACACGCTCACGGCGGGCGAGGGCGTGCTGCCGCGCGCGCAGGTGTTCCCGCTGCCGCAGTGGGTGGCCGCCGGGGAGGTGGCCTCCCGTCCGAGCCTGCCGTCGGCGCGCTACCAGGCCACCGAGGAAGAGCTGCCCGAAGCGCGCACGCTGCACACGGACGGCACGCCAGGTGTGCTCGGCACGCTGGCCCTCGAGCTAGGCGCGCGCGTGCCCTCGCGGCTGGTGACCAGCGCCAAGAGCTGGCTGTGCCACGGCGCCGTGGACCGCAGCGCGGCGATCCTGCCCTGGGGCGCGCCGGCCGAGGTGCCCAAGATCTCGCCGGTGGAGGCCTCGGCCAGCTACCTGGCCCACGTGCGCGGGGCCTGGGACACCGAGCACCCACGCCACCCGCTGGCCGACCAGGAGGTGGTGCTGACGGTGCCCGCGTCGTTCGACGAGGCCGCGCGCGCGCTCACGCTCACCGCCGCGAAGCTGGCCGGACTGCCGAAGGTGCGCCTGGTGGAGGAGCCGCTGGCCGCGTTCTACCGCTTCCTGGGCGAGCACCGCAGCACGCTCGACGCGGCACTCGGCGAGGTGAAGCTGGTGGTGGTGGTGGACTGCGGCGGGGGCACCACGGACCTCACCCTCATTCGCGTGGAGCGGCGCGAGAGCGGCCCGCGCATGACGCGCATCGCCGTGGGCGACCACCTCATGCTGGGCGGCGACAACATGGACCTCTTGCTGGCCAAGCGCTGTGAGGCCCAGCTGAGCCCCGAGCGCCCGCTGAGCGCGCTGCGCTTCGCCCAGCTGGTGCACGAGTGCCGTGGCGCGAAGGAGCGGCTGCTGTCGGCCGACGCCCCCGAGTCGCTGGCGGTCACGGTGCTGGGCTCCGGCAGCAAGCTGATCGGGGCCTCGCTGAGCGCGCGCCTGGTGCGCGACGAGGTGCGGGCCAGCGTGCTCGATGGCTTCTTCCCCGAGGTCACGCGCGACGCGCGCCCGGTGCGACGCGCCGGAGGCCTGATGGAGCTGGGGCTGCCCTACGCCGCAGACGCTGCCGTGACTCGCCACCTGACGGCGTTCTTGGCGCGCCACGAAGACCTGGCGCAGGAGGCCGTGGGCGAGGGTGTGCCGCTGCCCGACGCGGTGCTCTTCAACGGTGGCGTGTTCCGCAGCGACCTGCTGCGCGAGCGCGTGACCAACACGCTCGAGGCGCTGCGCGGGGCGCCCGTGCGCGCGCTCCCGCACGACGAGCCGGACCTGGCGGTGGCCTTGGGCGCCGTGGCCTATGGGCTGGCGCGGCGCGGCGTGGGGCTGCGCGTGGGCGGTGGGTCGGCGCGCAGCTACTTCCTGGCGCTGCCGAGAGAGACCAAGCCGGGCAGTGACCCGAGCAGCGCGCCGGCCGAGGCCATCTGCCTGCTGCCGCGCGGCAGCGAGGAGGGCGAGGAGATCGCCCTGCGGGGCAAGCAGTTCTCGCTCAAGCTGGGCCGCCCGGTGCGCTTCCACCTCTTGTCCAGCACCGCAGACGTGCGCCACGTGAGCGTGGGCGAGCGCGTGCTGCTGGACGACCCCGAGCGCTACACCAGCCTGCCGCCCATCGCGGCGGTGCTGGACGCCGCGGGCGGGCAGAGCTCCTCGGCGGCGAGCGGCGACGCCGAGGTGACCGTCGAGCTGGTCACCGCCCTCACCGAGGTGGGCACGCTCGAGATGTCCTGCGTGCGCACCGAGGACGCGCGCGCCCGCTGGAAGCTGGAGTTCCAGATCCGCGGGCAGGACGACGCGCAGCTCGCGGCGCTGCACGTGGGGCAGCTGCACCCGCGCTTCGCCGAGGCCACCGCCCGCGTGCGCGAGGTGTACGGCAAGGCGAAGGACAGCGCCGACGTTCAGGCCAAGGACGTGAAGCGCTTGCGCGCCGACCTCGAGAAGATCCTGGGGCCGCGCGAGGGCTGGGACACGCCGCTGCTGCGCGAGCTGTTCGGCGCGCTGTTCGCGGGCGTGAAGAACCGCCGCCGCAGCCCCGACCACGAGCGCGTGTGGTTCAACCTGGTGGGCTACACGCTGCGCCCGGGCTTCGGCTATCCGCTCGACGAGTGGCGCGTGAAGCAGCTGGTGCAGGCCGCCCTGCGCGCGGGCGTGCAGTTCGCCCCCGAGCCGCAGAACTGGTCGGAGCACTGGACCCTCTTCCGGCGGATCGCCGGGGGCCTCGACGCGGCCGCCCAGCGCGAGCTGTTGGACCAGGTGGAGTGGTACCTCGAACCCCCCAGCCGCAAGCCCAAGCCCAAGCCCGCCGGGCCGCGCATGCTGGCGGTGGACGACATGATCCGCCTGGCCGGCTCGCTCGAGCGGGTGGGAGCGGAGCGCAAGGCCCAGGTGGGCGGCTGGCTGGTGACGCGCCTGATGGAGCACGACGAGAACCCGCAGGCCTGGTGGGCCGTGGGCCGGCTCGGCGCGCGCGTGCCGCTGTACGGGAGCGCCCACGACGTGGTGCCGCCGCACGTGGTGCACGAGTGGCTCGAGCGCTGCCTGAGCGTGGAGTGGAAGAGCGACGCCACGCAGGCGCCCATGGCGGCTGCCCTGATGGCGCGCCGCAGCGGCGACCGGGTGCGCGACGTGGCCGAGGCGCTGCGCGAGGCGGTGGCGGCCCGGCTCGAGCGCGAGGGCAAGAGCGAGGCGTGGGTGCGCATGGTCCGCGAGGTCACCACGCTAGAGGCCGCCGACGAGCGGCGCTTCTTCGGAGACTCCATCCCCGTGGGCCTGCGCCTGCTGGAATGAAACCGGCTTTTCGAGATCGCAGGGCAGAATTTCAGAGTTGCGACGTTAGTGCGATAGGTGACTGAAAATTCGTCAATGATTCCGTCGAAGCCATCGTTGGCACGGCTCTAGCGTAGGGAAGATGCAGTGTTGGAGCCGACGCTGGGCAACCCCCCCAAGCTCGGCGTCAAAGGCCTGACACACCCCACGACCGCGACGAACCCCCACCCCCCCCCGTCGCGGTCGTCTTTTATTCCGTCGCCGGGTCTTCGCGAGAAGGCCCGGCGACTCGCCTCCTGTCGAGGCTGCTTGCGGCCCTGCTGGATCGCGCTCTAGGGTCGCGCGATGCCCACCCTGGTGCTCTCGCGTGACCTCCCCTTCCGCCCTGGCTTCTCGCTCGCTGCGGCGGCCCCCGGCATGGACGTCGTGACCGTGGCGCAGGGGCGTGCGGCCCGCCCGGAGGAGCTGCGCGAGGCCTGCCGTCACGCGAGTGCCCTGATCACCATGCTGTCGGACCGCGTCGACGCAGGCTTCCTGCAGGCGTGCCCCAACCTGCGGGTCATCGCGAACTACGCCGTGGGCTACGACAACCTGGACCTCGGCGCCGCCGCGCATGCGGGGGTGGTGCTGACCAACACGCCCGACGTGCTGACCGAGGCCACGGCGGACATCGCGTTCGCCCTGCTGCTGGGCGTGGCGCGCCGTGTGCGCGAGGGTGAGCGGCTGCTGCGTGCGGGCGAGTTCCATGGCTGGCGCTCGGACATGTTGCTGGGCAGTGACCTGCACGGGCGCGTCTTCGGTCTGATTGGCATGGGGCGCATCGGCGCCGCCACCGCCCGCCGGGCGCGCGGCTTCGGCATGCAGATCCGCTACACCAACCGCAAGCCCGTGGCCCCCGCGCTGGCGGCGGAGCTGGGCGCCGAGCTCGTGCCGCTCGACGAGCTCTTGGCCACGGCCGACGTGCTGAGCGTGCACTGCCCGCTCACCCCCGAGACGCACCACCTGCTGAACGCCACGCGGCTGGCCCAGCTGAAGCCGAGCGCCATCCTGATCAACACGGCGCGCGGCCCGGTGGTGGACGAGGCCGCGCTGGCGGATGCCCTCGCCCGCGGCGCGCTGCGTGGAGCCGGCCTCGACGTGTACGAGCACGAGCCGCGCGTGCACCCGGGGCTGATGGAGCGGGACGACGTGATGCTGCTCCCGCACCTGGGCAGCGCTACCACCGAGACGCGCGCCGTCATGGCCGAGCTGGCCCTGGCCAACTGCCTAGCGGTCCTGGCAGGCCAGCCACCGAAGACGCCCATCCCGCTGCCTGCGGTCTGAACGCCCGCGGGGCGCGTCAGTCGATGGCGCGCAGGTCGCTGCGCTCGGCGCCACGCGAGAACACGGGCGGCTCTCCGAGCGGCGCGCTGACGGTGAACGTGCCGGGCCCCTGGACCATCTCGCCCGCTCGCAGCGCGTGGTGCCACTGGCCGGCGGGGAAGTAGACCTCGCGCTCGACGGCGCCTTCGGTGACCACGGGCGCCACCAGCAGGTCGCTACCCAGCATGAACTGGTCCGAGAGGCCCACCACGGCCGGATCATCGGGGAACTCCAGGATCATGTGGCGCAGCACGGGCATGGACGTGCTGGCGGCTTCCTCGGCCAGCGCCTCGAACGTGGGCACCAGCGCCATGTGGATGCGGGCGAAGCGGCGGAAGTGCGCGATGGTCTCGGTGGCCTGCTCGGGCGTGGCCGTGGGGCCCCCGTTCCAGCTCCAGTTGGCGGCCGCGTTGAGGCCCTCGTGCGTGCGCATCACCGACGTGAAGGCTCCCAGCTCCGTCCAGCGCATGAACAGCTCCATGGTGCTGGGGCCGCCGCTGTACCCCGCGATGTCGTGCGTGGCGAAGGGCACACCCGACAGGCCCAGGTTGAGCAGCGCGGGCACCACCGTGGGCAGCCCGTCGCCCGGCAGGAAGTCCGCCTCTTGGTCGCCGATCCACACGATCTGCGTGGTGCCCTGGCTCCCCAGCCAGCCCGAGCGCGAGAAGATGGCGTAGTCGTTGCCAGCGATGCCGCGGGCAGTCTCGTGGTTCAGCTCCTGCCAGCGCAGCGGGTAGCGGTTGTGCTCCACCAGCAGCGCCGACTCACCGTTGGAGAGCACCGCGTCGGTGGGCATCCACTCGGCGAAGTCCGCCATCCAGCCGTCCATCCCGTGGGTGCTCATCATGGCCGCGATGAACCCCGCCACGTGCTCGCGCGCCGCCGCGTTGGTCAGGTCCGGCAGCGTGGTGGGTCCCTTGTAGGAGTTGAACAGGTACGAGTCCCCGGCCGCGTCGTGGATGAGCAGGCCCATGCTGTCCATGGGCTCGAAGTGCTCGCGGTCCTCCTCCACGAAGGGGTTGATGTAGCCGAGGAAGCGCTTCCCGTCGGCGTGGAGCATGTCGGTGAGGCCGCGCAGGTCCGGGTAGAGCGCCTCGTCCACGTTCCAGTGGTACTTGATGTCGTCGAAGGTGGCCAAGGGCTGGTAGCCCACCCAGTCCTGGGCCCAGAGCGCAGTCCACGGCACCTGGGCGGCGTCGAGCGCGGCCGCCTCGTCGATGACCGCCTGTTGCCCACCCTGCACACCGATCCACGGCTCGAAGACCCAGGTCTCGGGCGCAGCGGGGCGGCCATAGCGGTCGCCTAGCTGGCGCACCACGTCGCCCGGAGTGGGCCCGTGCAGCAGCTCGATCTCCACGGGTCCGGGGCCGTCCACACGGAACGAGGCCACGTCCGTCTCGGTCTGGCAGAGGTCCACCACCACCCGCGCAAACGTGTCGAACACCACGCCGAAGCCTCGCGCGTCGAGGTGGTACGGCATGGGGAAGTACGTGCTGTGCGCGTTGCCCGCGAAGAACAAGCCGCCCATGCGCCCGATGCCCTGCTCCTGCACGAAGAGCGGGAACGCCTCGCCGCGCTGGTCGGTGGCGTTGTACTGGGCGCCGAACCCGAGGAAGCTGGCTTGCGCATCGCAGTGCACGGGCACGCCCACGGCGTCGAGTTCGTCCACCCCTTCCACCGTGATGCTGACACGCGTGCTGTCGCTGCCCGCCTCGCCATGGATGCGGACGCTGGCCGTGCCCGGTTCACGATCGGCGCGGCGGTAGCGCACCACCACGTCGTCGCCATCGAGCGCGGCGCCCACCAGCTGAGCGATGGGCGCGCTGACCGCGTTGGTCTCTTCGAACGTGTAGAAGCCGGTGCGCTGGTACACCATGCTGTCGAACTGGTGCGCCACCACGCCGCGTCCCGCCGCGAGCGCAAAGAGCGGGTGTTCGCCGGCCACGATGCGCAGCGCCCCGTCGGACGTCACGGTCACCTGGGCGCCGTTCGGCAGCGCGCCGTCGAAGCCGCGCGGGCCGTCGGTGCAACCGATGCCCACCCCACCGAGCGCGAGCAGCACGACCACGACACGAAGACCAGGAGCCGAGCAGAGGGCGAGTGCATGGAGAGGCATGGGGGGTTCCTCGTTCGCGAGCGCGCGACGTTCCGGGGACAGGGTACACGACCCCCGTCTGGCGCGGCCACGGCGCCCGTAGTACCTCCCTGCCCATGGCCCTCAACCGCGACGCCCTCGGGTTCACCACCGAACCCCTCCTGCACGAGTACCGCTGGCAGGACATCGTGCTCTACAACCTCAGCATCGGTGCGCGCCGAGACGAGGAGCTGCACCTGCTGTTCGAGGGCGCCGACGGAAAGGGCCCCGTGGTCTTCCCGACCTACGCCGTCATCCCGGCGTGGCCCGCCATGCTGAAGCTGTTCGAGGCCGTGGGCGGCGACATGCTGGGCATCGTGCACGGCGCGCAGAGCATCACCATCCACCAGCCGTTCGCCCCGGCTGGCCGTGTGCACACCGTGGGCCGCGTGGCGGGCGTCTACGACCTCAAGCGCCTGGCCCAGACCACGTTCGTGAGCGAGACGCGCGACGAGGCCGGCCAGCTGCTGTGCGAGACCTCGTGGGACATCATCTTCCGCCTGGACGGTGGCTTTGGCGGCGAGAAGCCCCCCAAGGCCGAGAAGGTGCGCCCCCCCGAGCGGGAGGCCGACTTCGTGGTGGAAGAGGCCACCCGCACCGAGCAGGCGCTGCTCTACCGCCTCAATGGCGACCACAACCCGCTGCACGCGGACCCCGCCATTGGCGAGAAGGCCGGCTTCGGCCAGCCCATCTTGCACGGGCTGTGCACCTTTGGGCACGTGGCCCGGCACGTGGTGAACGCCGCCTGCGGGGGTGACCCCAGCCGCCTGCGTCGCCTCGAAGGCCAGTTCCGGAAGCCCGTGTGGCCCGGGGACACCCTGGTCACCAGCGGCTGGCACGAGGGCGACACGCTCGTGGTGGAGATGCGCACCCTGGAGCGCCCGGACGATGCTCCGTTCAGCAACGCCCGGGCCATCGTCGCCCCGGCGTGAATCGACCGGGCCGAGGGGCGTCTAGGAAATCTGGCCGAAACGCCACCAAGGAAGATTTTCGGTGGCTCGTCGGGTAACTTAGAGCCATCTTCGTAAGCGATTTCGGGCGGTGAGCGCCCCTCCGTGGCGGGACTGCCTAATCGATGACGGACGACCGAGAGCTGATCTACGACTGGAACGGGAGCGAGCGTGACCTCGCCGCCGGCGTCTTGCTGCATGACGAGACGCTGCGCGATGGCATCCAGGATCCATCCGTGGTGGATCCTTCCGTTGCGGACAAGATCGAGATCGTCCGCGGCATGGACGCCGTGGGCATCCACTCGGTGGACCTGGGCATCCCCAGCGCCGGGCGCCGCGCCTTCGCCCACGCCCTCGAGCTGGCCAACGACATCGTGGCCGAGGGGCTGGCCATCCGCCCCGCCTGCGCTGGGCGCACGCTCATCGCCGACATCGAGCCCATCGCGCGGCTGAGCCAGAAGGCCGGCATCCCGGTCGAGGTCATGACCTTCATCGGCGCCTCGCCCATTCGGCAGGCCGCCGAGCAGTGGTCCGGCGCCGCCATCCTGGCCCGCTCGGTGGAGGCCATCGACTTCGCCGTGCGCGAGGGGCTGCCCGTGACGTTCGTCACCGAGGACACCACCCGCTCGCACCCGGACCTCTTGGCCGACCTGTTCAAGGCGGCCATCGACACGGGCGCGCAGCGGCTCTGCCTGTGCGACACGGTGGGCCACGCCACGCCCAACGGCGTGCGCTCGCTGGTGCGCTTCACGCGCGACATCATCGCGCAGCACGGGTCGTCGGTGCGCATCGACTGGCACGGCCACAACGACCGCGGCCTCGCGCTGGCCAACAGCCTCGAGGCCATCGCGGCGGGCGCCGACCGCATCCACGGCTGCTGGTTGGGCATCGGCGAGCGCGTGGGCAACGCCTCGCTGGACCAGCTGTGGCTGAACCTGGCCATGATGCGCGGCACGCTGGACGGCAGCAGCCACCTGCACGCCCTGCGCGACGTGTGCGAGAAGGTCTCCGAGGCCACCCGCACGCCCATCCCGGCGGACTACCCGCTGCTGGGCGCCAACGCCTTCAAGACCGGCACGGGCGTGCACGCGTCGGCCATCCTCAAGGCCACGGCGCGCGGCGACCGGGCGCTCGCGGACCGCGTGTACTCCAGCGTCCCCGCCAGCCTGCTGGGTCGCCGCCAAGAGATCTGCATCGGCCCCATGAGCGGCCTGAGCAACGTGCACTACTGGCTGCGCCAAGCGGGTTTGCCCGACACGCCGGGGCTCGCCGCGGCCGTGCTGGAAGCCGCCAAGCAGAGCGACCGCAACCTGACCGACCCGGAGATCCGCCACATCGTGGAGACCGTGTCCCGCGGGGCGGCTCAGTAGGACCGAGGCCGCAGGCCGAGTCGGAGTCGGAGGCCGAGACCGAGACCGAGACCGAGTCGGAGACCGAGACCGAGTCGGAGACCGAGTCGGAGACCGAGACCGAGTCGGAGACCGAGTCCGAGTCGGAGACCGAGACCGAGTCGGAGACCGAGGCCGTGTCCGTGTCCGAGGCCTAGGCCGTACCGCAAGCCGAGGCCGTGTCCGCGCTACACCCCACTCAATCTGACCTCAACTGCGAACTGTGTTGAGAGGTGCTCCTCAGCGGGCGGGGCAGGACCAGTGGCTGGTGCGGACGAGACGCAGGAGCGGACGACGCGAGTTTGTCCGAGACTCGGGATCCGGACCTCGGGCTCGGTCTCGGTCTCCGACTCGGTCTCGGTCTCCGACTCGGTCTCCGACTCGGTCTCGGTCTCGGTCTCCGACTCGGTCTCGGTCTCGGTCTCGGTCTCGGTCTCGGTCTCGGCCTCGGTCTCGGTCCCGGTCCCGGTCTCGGTCCCGGACTCGGTCCCGGTCTCGGACTCGGCCTCTGCGGGCTAGCGCCCGCCCGCCATTTCCACTAAGACTCCCCCCGCACGCAGTGGTGCCCTGTTTCCCCGGGGCGCGGCGCGTGACCCTGCAGCTTCACGCCCGAGGAAATTGTCCGATGTCCGAAGCACCCAACGTGGCGCCCATCTTGACGAATCCCCTTGCTCCTCCTGCTGCGGCCGATGAGGCGTCGCAAGGGCCCTACGACGTTGCGCTCGCCATGGGCCAGGAGCTGCGCGACAAGCCGCGCAGCGCGCCCACGCGCGTGCAGGTGGGCACGCAGCACGGCAAGGGCCGCATGACGGTCTGGGAGCGTATCGACACGCTCAAGGATCCGGGCGACGAGCCCACCATCTTGTTCCAGAACTGGGGCAAGAACCTGGACGGCGCGTCCATCGTGACCGGCGTCACCAAGGTGAACGGGCGCGACACCGCATTCTACGGCCACGACTTCACCGTGCGCGCGGGCTCCATGGACGCCACCAACGGCCGCAAGCTGGCCAACGTGATGCGCCTGGCGGGCGAGCGCGGCATCCCGCTGGTGGGCATGAACGACTCGGCGGGCGCCTACGTGCCGGCCGGCATCGGCGGCTTGGACGGCTACGCGGAGGCCTTCACGGCGCTGCGCAAGATCAGCGGTCGCGTGCCCAGCGTCATGTGCATGTTCGGCTTCAACGCCGGCGGTGGCGCCTACCTGCCGCGCCAGGGCAGCTTCGTGATCCAGCCGGAGGACACGTTCTTCGGCCTCACGGGTCCGGGCGTGGTCAAGAGCGTGCTCGGCGAAGACGTGACCCCCGACGAGCTGGGCGGCCCCGGCGTGCACGGCCAGAGCGGCGTGGCGGACCTCACGGTGGCCGACGAGGTGGGGGCGCTGCGCACCGCGCGCCGCCTGCTGAGCTACATGCCCAGCAGCAACGAGCTGGCCCCGCCCTTCCAGGCCACCAGCGACGCGTGCGACCGGCCCACGCAGGAGATCGAGACGCTGCTCCGCAAGGCGTTCAACTCGCCCACGGGCTTCAACACGCCCATCGACGTGAGCATCCTGATCCAGCAGCTCTGCGACCATGGCGACTACTTCGAGATCCAGCCGCAGCGCGCGCGCAACACCATCACCGCGTTCGGCCGCCTGGGCGGGCACGTGGTGGGCATCGTGGCCAACAACAGCGCCGTGAGCAGCGGGCAGATCGACGTGGACGCGGCGCTCAAGAACGCGCGCTTCATCCGCTTCTGCAACATCTACAACATCCCGGTGGTCTTCATCGAAGACACCACGGGCTTCCTGCCGGGCCGTGACCAAGAGCGCGCCGGCATCGTGCAGGCCGGGCGCGCCATGCTGGACAGCATCATCGACCTGCGCACGCCGCGCCTGCTGCTCATCGTGCGCAACGCCTTCGGTGGCGCGTACGCGGCGTTCAACTGCTACGCCACCGGCGCCGACCACGTCATCGCGCTGCCCACCACGCGCGTGGCCGTCATGGGGCCTGCGGGTGCCGAGTTCGTCTACAAGGACGAGCTGCGCGCCGTGCGCGCGCGGGTGCCTGCGCTAGTGAAGGACGGTGTGGCCGCCGGGCTCAGCGAGTCCGACGCGAAGGCGAAGGCCGACGCGTGGGTGAAGGAGCAGGAGGCCGCCTTCAAGGCGCGCTACGAGCTCGAGCTGATGAACCCGAAGGAGGCCCTGAGCCTCGGCTCCATCAGCGAGATCGTCATGCCGCGCGAGCTCCGCAAGAACCTCATCAAGAGCCTGAACTTCTACATCAGCACCTACAAAGTCGGTCCCATGCAGTCCGTGCAGCGGGAGTCCTTCTGATGACCTACGACGCCTACTCCAACAATCCGCTGATCCACCGCGACCGTCGCCTGGGCAAGAGCGAGTCCCGCTGGGTGCGCGAGTTCGCCTGCGAAGACATGAGCGTGCTCATCGTCTGCCGCGGTCCCATCCGCAAGGAAGCCATCGACGTCTTCCGTGAGATGGGCATCAAGAACATCGGCATCCTGCTGAGCGAGAAGGACAGCATCGTGTACCCACGCGCGCTGGCCCCCGAGCTGCGCGTGCTGAACCCCGAGAACGTCCACGCCATCCCGGACTACACGGGCGCCACCAAGGAAGAGCGTCAGCAGCGCGTGGCGCAGATGATCCGCATCTGCCGCAAGCACGGCTACAAGTACATCTTCGCGGGCTACGGCTTCATGGCCGAGGACGTGGACTTCGTGCGCGCGCTCGAGAAGGCCGGCGTGGGCTTCATCGGGCCCTGCAGCCAGACCGTGGACGCGGCCGGCCGCAAGGACGAGGCCAAGCGCACCGCGCTCGAGGTGAACGTCAGCGTCACGCCGGGCATCAACGACGCCACCGCGCGCACGCTGGTGGCGAAGGTGAAGGACCAGGCGGGCCTCGAGGCGCTGATCGCGCAACACGGCCTGACCGTCCCCGCGCTCCAGGACGCCGCCCTCCCCTTCGTCTCCAAAGCCGACGCCACGCTCGAGGCGGGCTACGCCAAGGGCATCGATCTCATCAGCGTGGAGGAGCTGCAGGCCACGGTGAAGACCGAGTCCGCCGCCGTGCTGGCGCAATACCCGGGCAACCGCATTCGCCTGAAGGCCATCGGTGGCGGCGGCGGCAAGGGGCAGCGCATCCTGAGTGACGCGGCCGACGCGCCCGGCATGGTGCTCGAGATCCTTCAAGAGGTGAAGGCCACGGGCGTGGGCGACAACAAGAACGTGCTCATCGAGCTCAACATCGAGCAGACGCGGCACAACGAGATCCAGCTGGTCGGCAACGGCGAGTGGTGCGTCACGCTGGGCGGCCGCGACTGCTCGCTGCAGATGCACGAGCAGAAGCTGCTGGAGGTCTCCACCACGCAAGACGGCCTCGCGGAAGCGGCTGAGCGCCACGAGCGCGCGGGCAACAAGAAGCAGGCCGCCGTGCTGCGCGCCGACATGGCGGTGCTGGCCAAGATGGAGGCCGAGGCCGAGCGCTTCGGCGCCGCCGTGAAGCTGGACTCCGCAAGCACCTTCGAGTGCATCGTGGAGGGCACCAACCACTTCTTCATGGAGGTGAACACGCGCATCCAGGTGGAGCACCGCGTGTCCGAGCTGTGCTACGCGCTGCGCTTCCACAACCCGGCCGACCCCGAGGACTACTTCGACGTCCAGTCCGTGGTGGAGATGATGGCGCTCTTGGCGAAGCACAAGGCGCGCCTGCCCAAGCCCGACCGCATTCGCCGTGACGCGGCCGCCGTGGAGGCGCGCCTGAACGCCACGGACCGCTCGCTCTCGCCGCACGCGGGTGGCGAGATCATCGCGTGGAGCCACCCCATCGAGGGCGAGATCCGCGACGACCAGGGCATCAGCATGCTGAACCCGGATACGGGCCTCTTCATGCGCTACAAGCTGGCCGGCGCCTACGACTCGAACGTGGCGCTGCTGCTCACCACCGGCAGCAGCCGCGGCGAGAGCTACGCGCGGCTGGCCGAGGTGCTGCGCCGCACGTCCATGCGCGGGCCCGACTTGGCCACGAACCTCGAGTTCCACTACGGCCTGGTGCACTGGTTCCTGAGCAACGGGGTGGACGCCAAGCCCACCACGCGCTTCGTGGTGCCGTACCTCACCCTGGTAGGCCTGCTGAAGGAGGCCATGGACGGCCTCGACCTGCGCTACGCGTTCGACTGCGCCGCGAAGCGCTGCCTGCCCGCCAGCAAGGATCCGGCCGCGGTGAAGGCCGCACAGGAGTGCGCCGTGCTGAAGCGCACGCTGGTGGAGCGCCCGCTCTTCCGCCTGGCCGAGGAGCCGCACATCCTGGCCGCGTGGCTCAGCGTGCATCGCCTGGACTTCACGGTGCGCGATGGGCGCGTGACGTTCCTGCGCAACCCGGTGGCGCTGCTGGAGGAGACCTACCACCTCCTGCACATGGACGCGGAGCGCAACTCGCCCGCGGCGCACCGCATCTGGGACAGCGACCAAGAGGTGCTGGACGAGGCCGGCGACTTCTACGAAGCGCTGCACGAGCACACGGGTGACGTGGCCTGGCCCGAGCTGGACACCGCGCTGCGCGGCGAGACACCGGCATACGGCTTCGACACCGCCACCTGGCAGAAGGTGCGCGCGGCGCACATGGGCTTCCAGATGGGCCTCGAGCTGCTGGGGCTGCTGCCGCTGGTGGCCCACGAGGTGGGCTTCTACGACATCGTGGTCAACGACGACCTGACCATCACCATCCCCGAGCGCCTCTTCGACGTGGGCCTGCAGAAGCGCATGAAGAAGGTGCTGGTGCCGCCGCCCGCCACCAAGGCCGACGAGGTGGTCGCCGTGAGCGGTGGCATGTACTACGGGCAGGAAGGCCCGGGCATGCCCACCTTCGTGCACGAGGGGATGCACTTCGACGTGGGCCAGCCGCTCTACATCATCGAGGTCATGAAGATGTTCAACAAGGTGCCGGCCACCTTCGCGGGCACCATCGACAAGATCCTCATCACGGGCGACGGCCAGATCGTGAGCAAGGGCCAGCCCCTGTTCAAGGTCACGCCGGACGAGCGCGTGGTGGACGTGGACCACAAGGCCGTGGCCAAGGCGAAGCGCGAGAAGACCGACGGGCTGCTGGCCCGCGTGGGCTGAGCTCGGTCGCGCGGCGGTTGCGGAGATCGCCTCGGCGGTGGCACATTGAGCGGCCGGCCGTCGAGGGGAGGCTTCCCCAGCGGAGTGCGTCCCAATCTGGAGGGGATCATGACCATCAGAACTCACATCGCTCGCTGCTATCCGTGCTCGCCACGCTGGCGTTCGTGCTCACCGGTGGGTGCGCGGACGAGCAGCTCTGCCTGCTGCGCGTTCCCCCGCCCACCACGCTCACGCTCACACTCGATCACCAGCTGCCCGTGGCGGACGACAGCTTCGAGGTGCTCATCAGCAACCCGTACTCGAGCACCTCGTGTGTTGTGGGCGGAGCGTCTGGCACCGCCGTCTGTGATGGCGATGTGGTGGCCAGTGCCTCGTGGAGCGCCTCCGAGATCGTGGTCACCATGGAGTCGCCGTTCTACGACCGCGACAGGTCGCGCGAGGTTCACCCGCCGGAGAACGTCGAGGTGCTGGTCTCACACGAAGACGAGGAGGTCGCCAGCCTCACCGTCGATGTGGTAGCTGGCCCGACCCTCGAGCCCAACGGGCGAGGCTGCGGCTCGAAGTGGATGGCGACGGCGCACGGGCAAGTGCCCTGAGCGAGCGGCGTGGGACGCGGCAGAAGCCGTGCACGTCGTCGTCCGTCATCGAACGCGCGGTGTACGTGACGTAGAGCAGCGGGAAGAGCGACTTGTCGAACACGATGCGCGCGCTGTCGGCTTCCGATGCGCGCGTCAGACGAGCGGCGTGAGCGCGACGAGCACCTCGTCGTACACGCCGCCGAAGTCGCCGTTGGACATCAGCACCACCACGTCGCCCGGTTGAGCATGCGCTGCCACGCGAGCGGCCACGGAGCGCACGTCGGGCGTGGCCTCGGCCGTCTTCCCGGCGCGCACCAGCTCCGCCACGATGGCGTCCACGTCGAGGCGCTGGTCCGCGGGGATCTCGGGGCGGCCCACGGGCGCGATCAGCGTGACGTCGGCCGGCAGGAACGCAGCGGGGTAGTCGTCCTGGTGCATGCGCCGCGAGGCCGTGGCGCTGCGTGGCTCGAAGGCGGCGATGAGCTTGCCGCGCGGGTGCAGGCTGCGCAGGCCCTTCAAGGTCTCGCGCACGGCCGTGGGGTGGTGCGCGAAGTCCTCGTAGACGTAGACGCCGCCGGCCACGCCCAGCAGCTCTTGGCGGCGCTTCACGCCGGCCAGGTGCGGCACAGTCTCGAGAGCGGCTCCCAGCTGCAGGCCCGCGCCCTCCACCGCGGCGATGACTGCGGCCAGCACGTTGCGCGCGTTGTGTGCCCCCGACAGCGGCGAGTACACGCGCGCGAGGAACGAGCCGCCACCGAACAGATCGAAGGGCTGCGCGCCTGCCTCCACCGCGGCGAGCGCGGCCGAGTAGATGGGCGCCACGTCACCGCAGTCGTCACTCGCCAGCGCGTAGAAGCGCACGGGGCAGCGGGCCTGCTTGGCTAGCTCACGCACCTCGGGGTCGCCTGCGTAGGCCACCAACAAGCCGTCTTCGGGGATGCGCGCGATCAGCCCCTCGAAGGCGGCGCGATACGACGCGGGGTCTGGATAGATGTCCACGTGGTCGTGCTCGACCGAGGTGAGGATCACCACGCGTGGGTTGTACTGCCAGAACTTGGGCGTCTTCTCGAAGTAGGCGCTGTCGTACTCGTCGCCCTCGATGACGAACGGCGCACCCGGGCTGCCGAGGCGCGCGGCGCGGTCGAAGCCACGCGGCACGCCGCCGATGAGGAAGCCTGGGTCGCGCCCGCCCGCGTGCAGCAGCTGCGCGAGGATGGCGGTGGTGGTGGTCTTGCCGTGCGTGCCGGCCACCACGTAACCCGGGCGGTCTTGCAGGAAGAGCTGGTTGAGCGTGCCCGGGAAGGACAGGCAGCGCAGGCCAAGCTCGTGCGCCGCGACGGCCTCGGGGTTGTCCTTGCGACACACGTTGCCCACCACCACCAGGTCGGGCGCGGGGTCCAGGTTGGCCGCGTCCCAGCCCGGCAGCGTGCGGACGCCCCACGCATGTAGCGCGGGCCCCATGGGCGGGTAGAAGGCACGGTCGGACCCGGAGACGTCGTGCCCTGCGTCACGCAGCAGCCCCGCGAGCGCGCCCATGCCCGTGCCGCAGACCCCGATGAGGTGGATGTGCATTGGCCGCAGCCTAGCGATTTGCGGTGACCACACAACTTACCGGGCCCCGAACGGCCGCAGGTCCACGGCCACCTCGACGTACGTGGACGTGATCGTGGACGTGAACGAGCAGGAGCACGAGCACGTCCACGTTCACGTCCGTTGCCGTTGACGGAAACGTCTTGGGCTCAGCCGCCCCAGAGCTCCTGGGCGGCCACCCCCAGGCAGGCCAGCACCACCAACACGGCGACCAGGCGCTTGAGCTTCTTCGGGTCGGCCTTCACCGCGTACTTGACGCCCAGCACCGAGCCCACCGAAGTGGCCACGGCCAGCACCAGCGCGGGCGCCCAGGCGATCTGCCCACGCGCGAGGAACACCACCAGCGAAGCGACGCCAGAAACCAGGGTGCACAGCATCTTCAGCGCGTTGGCGCGCACCAAGTCGTAGTGCAGCGTGCCGGCCAGCACCATGAGCAGCACGAAGCCCACGCCGCCGTGCACGAAGCCACCGTAGAGGCCCGCAGCGAAGAGCCCGAGCATGGCGCGCGGGTGGTCGGTGGCGCGCTTGGGCGTGGCTCCCTCGGGCGCGATGGCCGTCGGCCGCACCACCATCAGCACGGCGATGCCGACCATGGTCAGCAAGAGCACCGGCGTCAGGAGCTCCACTGGGAAGTACGACGCCACGAGCGCGCCGATGACGTTCCCGAGCAGCGTCGGCGGCCCGATGTCCCGGATGGCAGCCAGGTCCAGCTTGCCTTCGCGGTGGTAGTGGTACGAGCCCGTCGCCGCCTGCGCGAAGATGGACACTCGGTTGCTGGCGTTCGCCACGTCGGCGGGCAGCCCCAAAAGCATGAGCGCAGGCAGGGTCAGCAGGCTGCCGCCTCCTGCCACGGTGTTGATGAAGCCGGCCACGAGGCCTGCCAGCATCATCAGGGCCAAGAGGCCCACGTCGTAGGAAGCCCAGGTCATTGGGGGGTGGTCGGGGGGTCGCGCCAGAATGCTACGGCCGCTGGCACTTTCTGCGCCTCGCGTCTATATGCCGGGACATGCGCAGCCCCAAGCACTTCTTCGCCCCGCTCGCCATTGGTGCCCCCGCTCCCCTCCGCGAGGTGCCCTTCAAGCCGTCGCGGATGATCCACTTCTTCGACCCCAGCAACGCCAAGATGGCGGAGAAGGTGCCGGACATCGCCAAGCAGACCGACGTGCTGCTGGGCAACCTAGAGGACGCCATCGCGTCCGACAAGAAGCTGGCCGCACGCGAGGGCTTCATCAAGATCGCCGCCGCGACCGACTTCGGCGACTGCCAGCTGTGGACCCGCGTGAACAGCCTGGACAGCCCGTGGTTCCTGGACGACGTCACCGAGATCGTCACCAAGGTGGGCAACAAGCTCGACGTGCTGATGGTGCCCAAGGTCGAGGGCGCCTGGGACATCCACTACGTGGACCGCTTGCTGGCCCAGCTGGAGGCGCGTGCCGGGCTCACGAAGCCCATCCTGGTGCACGCCATCCTCGAGACCGCGCTGGGTGTGGCCAACGTGGAAGAGATCGCCAGCGCCAGCCCGCGCATGCAGGGGCTCAGCCTGGGGCCGGCAGACCTCGCCGCCTCGCGCCGCATGAAGACCACCCGCGTGGGCGGTGGGCACCCGGGCTACCTGGTGCGGGCCGATCCCGACGCCGCCAACCCGGAGGCGCCGCGTACCACCGCGCAGCAGGACCTCTGGCACTACACGCTGGCCCGCATGGTGGATGCCTGCGCGTCCAACGGCATCCTCCCGTACTACGGGCCGTTCGGTGACATCAAGGACGTGGTCGCCTGCGAGGACCAGTTCCGCAACGCGTTCCTGCTGGGCTGTGTGGGCGCGTGGTCGCTGCACCCCGTGCAGATCGGCATCGCCAAGAAGGTGTTCTCGCCGCCCGTGGACGAGGTGCTGTGGGCCAAGAAGGTCATCTCCGAGATGGGCGACGGCACCGGCGCGGTCATGATCGACGGCAAGATGCAGGACGACGCCACCGTGAAGCAGTGCAAGGTCATGGTGGACCTCGCCAAGATGCTGGCCGAGAAGGACGCCGACCTGCGCACCGCCTACGGCTTCTGATTTCCGCTCACCCCCGCACACAGGAGACCCCGAGACATGGCCGCTTCCGCAAGACCCCGTCGCTCCGTGCTCTACATGCCGGGCAGCAACGCGCGCGCGCTCGACAAGGCGCGCTCCCTCCCCGCTGACGGGCTCATCCTGGACCTCGAAGACGCGGTGGCACCGGACGCGAAGGCCACGGGCCGCCAGCAGATCGTGGAGCACGTGCGCGCCGGGGGCTATGGCCGCCGCGAGCTGATCCTGCGCGTGAACGCCCTGAACTCGCCGTGGGGCTTCGAGGACCTGGTGGCCGCGGCCACTTCCGGTGTGGACGCCGTGCTGCTGCCCAAGATCGAGAGCGCGGACGCCGTGCGTCAGGCCGAGCAGGTGCTGGTGGCCCACGGGGCGCCGGACAGCCTGGCCATCTGGACCATGATGGAGACGCCGCGCGGCATGCTGCGCGCGGAGGAGATCGCGGACAGCACGCCGCGCATGGCGGCGTTCGTCATGGGCACCAGCGACCTCGCGAAGGACCTGCACTGCGCGCACACGCCCATGCGTCTGCCCATGATCACGTCGCTCGGGCTGTGCATGCTGGCGGGCCGCGCGGCCGGGCTGGCGGTGCTGGACGGCGTGTACCTGGACCTGAACGACGACGAGGGCTTCGCCGCCAGCTGTCGTCAGGGCGCCGAGCTCGGCTTCGACGGGAAGACGCTGATCCACCCGAAGACGGTGGGCGCCGCCAACGAGGCCTTCGCGCCGAGCGCCGCGGAGATCGCCTGGAGCCGCAAGATCATCGCGGCGCACGCGGAGGCCGAGGCCGCTGGCAAGGGCGTGCTCTTGGTGGACGGCAAGCTCATCGAGAACTTGCACGTGGCCAACGCGCGCCGGCTGGTGGCGTTGAGCGAGGCCATCGAGGCGCTGGCCGCGGGCTGAGCGGCAGGTCGTTGGGGACGGCGGCTCAGTCCAGCCGCTCGTGGTACTCGGCCAGGTCGTCTGCGGTGGGCGCGCTCGGACGCGCCGTGGGAGCGTCCGTCAGGCGAATGATGAGCGAGCTGCGCTGGCTGCCGCGCTCTGTGACGATCACATCCATGTGGTAGGCCGTGCCGGAGGGCCGCAGCGCGATGGCGTTGATGAAGCTGGCGCCAGTGCCATGCGGCTCCACCTGGCCCGTGAGGAGCCGGGGCCCGAAGTACTGGACCAGCTTCACCGCGGGGACGGGCACCTCGAAGATGTGCCGGTTGTTGCCGCTCTGCTCGTTCTCGAGACCACGCGGCAGGGTGAGCCCAGCCAAGACCCGCTCGGACGGAAGCAGCTTGCCGTCGGCGTCCAACAGCGCATCACGCGCGGCGGGCGTGGGCGCGGGGCGAGGAACGACCTCGTCTTCCGGGACGGCCTCGGTGGATCCCGCGTCGTTGCCACTACAGCCCAGGATTGCGAGCGCGACCCCCATGACCCCGAGCGAGAGCGGGGTCAGGAGGGCGAGGAGGGATAGGACGCGAGGGAGAACGCGCGGACGGGGCATGGCAGGGATGGTAGCGCGCAGCCCGCGTCACTCCACGCGGCGAACCGCGCCCACGGTCTGCACCTGGATGGGAGGGGTGGTGACGCTAAGCCCGATGGTGGCCACGGCGCCACCACCGGCGCCCGTTCCCTGGCCCGAGATCTGCGCCACCAGCTCGAACTGCGCAGGCGCCGCGTCGGTCACATGGTGACGGGCCTGCGGGTTCCCCAAGTAGGGGTCGGTCTCACCGGGCGGCTCATCGGAGGAGTTGCAGCGCGGACGCGCGGCGATGCCGACGCCCATGAGCAGGCCGTTTTGGAGGCTCTCGAAGCCCGAGATGGTGTGGTCGAACGCCACCATTTCCGTATCGTCGATCGTGGGATGCGGAAGGCGCGCTACCGGCTCGTGGAGGTTGCTACCCACGTGCTCGACATAGTCCACGCCCCAGAGGCGGCTGTAGCCGAAAGAGCACGCGTTGTTGGCCTCGACGTCGGTCACGAACGTGCCGAAGTAGACAACGCCGTTGAAGAGCTCGAGCGGTCCGGTGACCTGCTCGCCGGGGCGCAGCGAGTTCAGGGAGTTGGCGGGACCATTCAAGATGTCCCAGTTGACGGTCATGTCCACGCCCGTGAACGTGAACAAGGTGGTGTTCACGTTGATGGTCTCCGTGAGCGACACCACGCGGTTCATGGCCGTTCCGTCCTCGAGCATGTCCGCGTCGCCGCTCGCCTGGATGATGACCACGCGGCCGTCATCGAGAGTGGAGAGCAGGGGCGGGTTGTAGGCAGGCTGCCCAGCGTCCGCCGGCAGGTCGTGGAACATGTCCCAGATGGCCTGATAGTCCCAGTCGTCCGGGTCTTTGGACGAGAGGTCGAGGCGCCACAGGATACCGTCGTGGTCGTTGAAGTACGCGGCCTGCGCGTCCGAACCCACGCTGCCCGGGAAGACCGACACGCCGCCGGTGAGCGGCGAGGGGAAGTCGTCGAAGTGGCGAATGAGCTTGCCCGTGAGGATGTCCACCACGAAGAGCGCCCTACCCTGGGTGCCCCAGTTGCGGCGGCTGCCACGCGGCGCAATGCCGCTGACGGTCTCCGGAATGTGGCGGCTGTCACTTGGGCTGTTGACGCCCGCGAGCTCCGCCCCCCCCCAGCCACCGGGGAGGATGGCCACGGTGCGCTGGTGGATGCCGCCTGTCGCGAACTCCACGTTGACCTGCGCCATGCGCGGCTGACCGTAGGTCTGGCCCAGCTGCGGGTGGGTGTACTGCCACAGGAACTTGGGCTCGAACGGGTCCGTGATGTCGAGCGCGAAGTAGCCGCGCGCGCCCTGCCGGAAGCCCATGACCAGCACGGTGCGCCAGTCGGCGGCGGAGCCCGTACCCGTGCGGGCCGTGATCACGTCTTGAATCACGGGCGTCCCGTCCAGCATCCACTGATGGCTGGTCATGGTGTCCTCCAACTCATCCAGCAGGATGGGTGGGATGAAGCCCCAGATCTCGTGCCCAGCGGTGTAGGTCGTGGTGGCCCCGCCCGAATCGTGGTCGTAGTCGTCCGCCAGGAACGCGTGCAGGATGCCGTCGTTGGTGCCCACGTAGACCACGCGCGGGCGGTCACCGATGAGCTGGCGGAACTCGTTGAACGTCTCGTCCGAACGGTCGGCGCCGGGCGGCCCGATGATGACGGGCGACGAGTGGTAGATGGAGCCCATGCGCTTGTCCCCACGCTCGGTCGATGCGTCGCCGTGGGTCCACGCCACGATGGCGTCGCGACGCGCGTTGTCGCCCGTCACCAGTCCGAGGTACTCCGCAGCGATGCTGGAGGCGTCGAACG
Source organism: Sandaracinaceae bacterium (assembly GCA_016706685.1). NCBI lineage: Bacteria > Pseudomonadati > Myxococcota > Polyangiales > Sandaracinaceae > Sandaracinaceae bacterium. Next base: position 326,367 of record JADJJE010000003.1, read on the forward strand.
GCGTCAAATCCGTGCTCACGGACACGGCAGGCGTGCCGAGCGCGGGTGGGTTGAGGGGGGAGGTTGGCGTGGGTGCCGCGAGGTGGCCATTGATGTCGGCCGCATCGGGCGGGAGGGCGGTGAGGAGCTGCCGTGTGCCTTGCGTGTTGAGCAGCTCGTGGAAACGGTCGGTGGCGTCGATGTCCCGAGCCACGACGGTCGTTCCGTTGCACTCGTAGCGCCGACGCTCGAGCACGCCCTGCCACGGCTCGTAGCCGAGGGCGATGGTGGAGAACGATGGGTTGAAGCCCGTCTGGAACTGGTGCTGGCCCCCGCCGCCAGCCCCGGCAGCAGAGAAGGCAGGGACGGTGCGGGTGGTGGTACCTGGCGCCGTCTGGCGGAGGATCTCTTCGAAGTCGACGCGGAGGTCGGACGCATTCGCGGGAAACCGCGCGCAGTCGCCGCCGCCCAGCGGGCACGTCTCGCCTGCGGTGGCGATCGCGTTGAGCGTGGTGCGCGCCGGCGCGTCGGCGGCGCGGATGTTCATGCCGATGACGTAGAGACCATCGAGCGGACCATCCGGGTCGGTGAGCCGCGCCGCCGTGTTCTCGGGAGTGTCGTACGGGCAGTTCTCGACGCCGCCGCTCACCACGCCGCCCGACTCGGTTCCACCGTCGTGCTCGCAGTAGTAGGGGTGGCCTCGGAAGTCCATGTTCGGGCGACCGTCGGTGAGCAAGATGGCGAACCGCTGACGGCACTCACGGTAGGGGTCGCCCGTGGTGCCATTGGACGGCCGCACGTCCTCGTGGTGGTCGAAGTAGTACTCGACGTCCTCGAGCATGGCGGCGACGGGCGTCGCGCCGTGCGGGCGGAGCTCGCGCGTCATCAGCGTGGACTGGATGCTGGCGTTGATGGCTGTGTGGTCGTCGCTCGGCACGTCCGGGTCGGTGCTCTCGAAGCCCACCGAGACGAGCCGACCCGAGGCCGCCGTCTCACTGCGCGCGCCGCTGTTCACGCGCCGGTCGTTGTTGTCGGGGCAGCCGAAGTAGTGGAACCCGCGGCTCTCCGCGTAGGAGAACGCGCCGCGCACGCCGTCCGAGAGTGTCTCGTTGAAAGACGCGTGGGGGATGAGCGCCCCGAACGGTGTGTAGGTCGGGTGGGCATCGAACGTCATGAGGCCGAACTTCACGCGGTCGACGTAGGTGTCGAGGATGCCGTTGTCCGCCTGCGGCGTGCCGTATGGATGCACGGCGTGGGAGAGGTAGTAATCCTCGTCGTACTGGCCGGTGTAGACCGTGCCGCTCGGGCCCGTCCCACGCCGGGTGGGATCCGTGACGCACGAGTACGACTGCCACTGACCCGTGAGCACCTCGAGCACGTTCGCCCAGCGGTTGCGGGCCGGGACGGCGTCGCTGCAGTCGGTCATGCACTCGCGGCACGTTAGCGTGGTGCACTCGCAGTCGCCCACGTACTCCATCGACCCAGAGGAATCGATCAAGAGCATGACGGCCGGCCGAATCTCGCGGATGTCGGGCTGCGCGGCTGCGGGGGACACCCCAGGCATCAGGCTCGCAAGGAGCAGCGCGAAGGGCACCCACGCAAAGCCCAGGGCGCGGTGGCGGCGTGAGCGAGCGGTCAGACTGTGCGGGTTCGGATCAGGCATATTGGCTCCCTGGCCGCCTCAGAGGCGGCCGGCGGGGTAGTCGGTCTGGAGCGCGAAGATTCGCGTGCCGGCGGCGGTCTCGCCGGCATGAAAGCCGAAGTCGATGGCGGAGGAGTCGGCCTCCACGCCACCCGTGACGATGGACGCGTTGGGACGCAGGCGGGCGCGGGCGGTGTAGACGATGTGCATCATGACGGCCGGTGCGCCGTCCCCGGAGCGCTCGCCAGCACGGTTGAGCTGGGTCACGTAGACGTCGTTGACGTCCACCCAGCGCACGGCCTCACCGGACTCGTGCGGGCCCAGCTGGTCCTGTGTGGTGATGGGTCCGAGGAGGCTGAAGTCCCTCTCGGTCAAGCGGCCCACGTCGAACTGGTTGGTGTCGTAGGTGGCTTCGAGCCCCTGCATTTGGGGGTTGCCCGCTCCCAGCTCACGGTCACGGCGCAGCTTGAACAGCAGCGTCTCGCTGCCCATCGTGGCCACCACGGCCATCGCCGTGCGCGCCGTGCCCTCGCTCACGTACTCGGCCTGCATGGCCCGGCGCGAGTGGCCGGACGCGCGCAGCTCGAGCGACGAGGTGTGCATCGCGAACAGGGCCGTGGACGTCATCATCATGAGCACCAGCAGGGTGACCAGCATCACCAGACCGTGCTCACGGGTGACCGTGTGACGGAGGCGCGCTCGCGTGTTCTGCACCTGGCTCATTAGGAGACCTCGGTTGGCGATGTTCTCGAGCATGATGACCTCTTCCGCCGTGCGAACATGGGCCGCAGGCGCTTGGTCCACCGCCTGGGTGGCCGTGGTGTTGGGCGGCACGCGCGGAAGGTAGCTGCGCAAGGGCGCGCGCTGACTCGCCCGTGGGCCCGTCCAGGGGAAGTTCCGATCCACACCCGGCGTGCGCACACCCAGAGTCACGCGCACCGCCCGCCCGGAGCCGGGGTCGGCAGCGAGTGCGGCCGCTCCTCCATCACCGTCGAGCGTCTCCACGAGGCCGGGGTCCACCACTCCAGCGGCGGCGGTGGCACGCGTGATGGCGGCGTCGAAGTGGACCAGGTACTCGAGCACCACGCGCTCGCTGTTGGCAATCGGGGTGTTGGCGTCGCTGAAGCTGAGTTCACGCCTCGCCAAAATCGTCTGCTCCACGCCACGCGCGTAGCGCTCGGTCGCGCTGCCTGCCGGCAGGAGCCACGCGAACGCGGCGTCGTTCTCGGGCGCGGTCGCGTAGTACTCCACGCGCGAGATGGGGCTGATGCGCGCACCCCGCCCATACCCGAAGCAACCGACGCTGATGCCCGGCGTGACCGTGATGGTGGCCGAGGCGCCGTTGACGGAAGTGATCTCGCGCGCCACCCGGCGACCCGTCTCGGAGACCAAGTAGACCCAGCGCCCCGGACGGAAGGCATCTTGGAAGCGCTGCGGATCGAGCGGGGCCCCGAAGCTGCGCCGGAACGACTGCCGCGTCTGCTGGAGCGAGATGGTGGTCCCCCGACGATCTCGGAGACGAGGTAGTGGTCGCCGGTCGCGAAGTTGCCGGACATGACGACCCCGTCGGCCTGGACCCGGTTGTGGGCGTCGTCCGCGAGCCACAGCTGGGCGGTGTAGGCGTTGTCGTTCACGGCGAACCCGACCAACCGAAAGCCCGGGGTCACCGCGCATCCGGCCGGATTGGCGCCACGGTCCCCGTCGGACGCACTGGTTCCGCTGTCGGGGGTGGCGCCGAAGCCGGCGCGGGAAAAGTCACGACGCACATGCTCCATGCCAGAGCGCACGGCAGCCTGAGCCTGACTGATACGGTTCTGCTCCTGGAAGGCGCGCGTGGACCCGGCGCCCAACGAGTAGACGGTGGCGATGGTCATGGCGCCTGCCACGACGGCCACCAGCATCTCGACCAGCGTGAAGCCGGCGTTCGTGTGCCCCTCGGCGAGCATACGTCGGCGGGAGGTCATTGGGGCAACCCCTGCCAGCGAACGACCGTGCTGCTGTAGATGACACCGAAGTCCGTGACCTCGGCCAGCGCGGTGGTCAGCGCGTTCTGGTCGGCCCCACAGTCCTCGATGGTGTCTGCCGTGCGAGTCGGACGATGCCACCACGTGCGGACATCGAGGCGCGCCACTTGATCCGTGCCGCCGGACATCCATGTCCACCGCAGGCTGGTGCAGTAGCTGGCCGGGGGCGTGCCGGCACCCGACGGAATCGGCATGGGTGCGCCGTACCAGTCGCTGGCGGCGGTGACCGTTGGGTCGTCAGGGTCCTCCACGGGGAGGAACCAGCCGCTGGTGCCCGTCTGTGTGTCAGGGAGGGCGTTCAACCACGTCATGTTGGGATCGTCGAACGCGACGGGACCCCAGCGCAGCGCCTCCAGCTTCACGCGCTCGATCCAGAAGCGGTTCACTTCGGTGGCCGTGCTGATCATGCGTGAGCGCCGCGCCCCGGTGGCAGAGACGTTCTGCATGGTGAACACGGCGATGGCGCCGGCGGTCATGACCGAGATGGCCATCATGACCTCGACGAGGGTGAAGCCGCGACGGCCTCGGTGGCGAGGATGGCGGGTCATCGTGCCACCCTGGCGGCTGCGCCGAGCGGGACGGTGAGAAAGCGGTCGGGCGACAGCGGGTCACCGTTCAGGTCGAGGCGCTGGACACGGATGAGGAAGCCGCCGCTCAGGTTGCCGCCGGCGCCCGCGTTGCTTGAGCTCATCAAGAGGTTGGCGCCCACCGCGGCGCCTGCGCGCCACAACGAGGTGCCGGTGGGCTCGAAGCACATGTCGGCCGCTGCCTCTGCGAAGCTCCCCGCTGCCCCTGTGGTGACCATCCCGAGCTGGAAGACCTCGTCCGAGAGCTGACGCGTGGCGGGGTTCAGCTGGTCCGTGCAGAAGCCGCCCGGACCACACGCCACGCCGGTGATCGCGGCCCAGTCGCTGGCGCCGCAGCTGCTGTTGTTGCCCTCGTAGGCCACCAGCCCGCCCTGCCCGTTGTTGTCCGCCGCCGTGAAGCGCACCAGCTGGGCGCGGCCGCTGCCGGTCGCACGCGCACGGGCCCCGTTGTAGAAGTTGACGATCTGCCCCGTCAGGTCGCGCACACGGGCATCCGCGAGCGCGTCCATCATGGACGGAGCGGCCAGCCCGGTCATCATGGCGATGATGATCACCACCGCCATCAGCTCGACCAAGGTGAACCCCTGAGTGCGGCGGGACGCGGAAGGTCGGAGACGGAAAGGCACGGCTGGAGCACTATGCAAGGAGCGTACCCCCCGCTTCGAGGGTGCGTATCCATGGCGATCCTGCGGATCACACCGCTCCCACAGGATGGGCACGGCCCGCATTCGGTGCAGAGCTACGAAAACTTTTCGTGGAGTCACGGTCGCATCAACTTCCGACGCCTAGAGGGTGCATACGCGCGGCTGGCGTCGCCCGATACTGTAGAGGATGTGAGCTGAAGCCCGAAGAACCCGGCCATCGGGTGCAAAGCGAGCACAAGATGCCCGAACGGCCTTGACACCACCCGCCCAGCGGCGTACATCGGCGCCTCCACACGCCCGCGGAAGTGGCGGAATTGGCAGACGCGCATGATTCAGGTTCATGTAAGGTAACTCTTGTGGAGGTTCGAGTCCTCTCTTCCGCACCCTTGAACTAAGTGGAGTTCAGAGAGAGCCCGGCTTCGGCCAGGCTCTCTTTTTTTATGGTGGGCCTTCAGGAGAGCGCCACGAGCGCCTCGCGCAGCACCGCCTCGAGGGGCCGGTCGACCTCGTCGTGCTCGGTCACGCTCTCGACCGCCCGCTCCGCGTCGGGCCGCTTGTAGCCCATTTGCACGAGCGCCCCGACCACCTGCGCGGCGACGCCCGTCACGGAAGGCACGGCGGGCTTCTTCACGGCCGACCGCGGAGTGGCGGTGCTGGAGGGCACGAACAGCAGCTTCCCCTTCAGATCCAACAGGATGCGCTCCACCGTCTTGCTGCCCACCCCCGAGATGCCTCGGAAGGCCTTCTTGTCCTCGACGGCGATGGCCTGCGCCAGCTCCGGCGCCGAGAGCGAGGACAGGATGGCCAGGGCCAGCTTGGGGCCGATGGAGTTGACGGTGAGCAGGGCGCGAAACGCGGCCTTGTCCTCGGGCGTGTCGAAGCCGTAGAGGATCAAGGCGTCCTCACGGACGTGCGTGTGGACGTGCAGGGTGGCCTCCCCGGCCCCCGCGTCGGGCAGGCGCCCCACGGTGCCGAGCGGCACGTAGACCTCGTAGCCCACGCCGCCCACCTCGAGGATGACCAGCCCCTCGAGCCCCTGTTGGACGATGGCGCCGCGAAGCCGCCCGATCATGGCGTGCCCCGCAGCGCCGACCCCTCGCTCATTCGGACTCGGCCTCGGGGGCAGGCTGCGGGGCGCTGGGGGCCTTGGCCACCACCACCATGGCCGCGCGCAACAGGCGCTCGCCGATGCGATAGCCGGAGACGACCTCGGTGAGGACCGTGCCCGGCGGGTGCTCGGCGGTCTCCACCTGCTGGATGGCGTCGTGCAGGGTGGGGTCGAAGCGCTCGCCGGCGGCCTGCACGCGGGTCACCCCCATGCGGGAGGCGATGTCGTCGAAGCTGCGCAGCACCATCTCGATACCCGAGATGACGGCCACCACGTCGGTTGCCCCGCGCGAGGCCTCCACCGCGCGCTCGAGGTTGTCCACGATGGGCAGGAAGTCGCGCAGGCTGTCCTCGCGGCCACGCCGCAGCGCGTCCTCGGCGTCGCGGCGCGCGCGCTTCCGGAAGTTGTCGAAGTCCGCCATGGTGCGCAGCAGCTGGTCTTTGAGCTTGTCGCGCTCGGCCGTCAGGATCGAAAGTTCGCTCGGTGCCTCGCCGGGCTCCCCCTCGACGACCGTCTCGGCACCGCTAGCGCCCTGCGGGCCACGGGAGTCGGAGTTTTCGTTGGGGTTCTCGTCGGAATCGCTCACGGAATCATCCTCGCTTCGGGTTGCTGGCGGCGAACATAACCCCTCACCGTCCGTGGGACAACGAACCGCGCATCGGCTGGGCGAACCGTGATGCGGAATACCTTCGGATGACAGTATCGCGGGAAGGGTACCAGACGGTATAAGGTGGGCTGGCAGGCAAATGAAGAGGATCCATGGGTAAAGTCATCGGCATCGACCTCGGCACCACCAACTCGTGTGTGGCCGTGCTGGAGAACGGAGAGGCGCTGGTCATCCCCAACGCCGAGGGCAGCCGCACCACCCCGTCCGTCGTCGCCTTCACCAAGGAGGGTGACCGCCGGGTGGGCAGCGTGGCCAAGCGCCAGGCCGTCACCAACGCGGAGAACACCATCTACGCCGTGAAGCGCCTCATGGGCCAGGAGTACGACTCGGAGGACGTGGAGCGCTTTCGGGCGTTGGTGCCCTACCGCGTGATTCAGAACACCAACGGAGACGCGTGGGTGCATGCGGGCGGGCGTGATCTGTCGCCGCCCGAGATCTCCGCCATGATCCTCGAGAACATGCGCGACGTGGCCGAGTCCTACCTGGGCGAGAAGGTCACCGACGCGGTCATCACGGTGCCGGCGTACTTCGACGACGCCCAGCGCGCGGCCACCACGGCGGCGGGCAAGATCGCCGGGCTGAACGTGCAGCGCATCATCAACGAGCCCACGGCGGCCGCGCTGGCATACGGCTTCAAGGAGCGCGAGGGCCAGCGCGTGGCCGTCTACGACCTCGGCGGCGGCACGTTCGACATCTCCATCCTGGACATCCGCAAGGGCGTCTTCACGGTGCGCGCCACCTCGGGCGACACTCACCTCGGCGGCGAAGACTTCGACCACCTGGTGCTCAAGGAACTGGCCCGGCGCTTCAAGGAGCAGCACGGCATCGACCTGATGCAGGACCGCATCGCGCTCCAGCGCCTCAAGGAGCAGGCCGAGAAGGCCAAGCACGAGCTCAGCTCGTCGCTGCAGACCGAGATCAACCTGCCCTTCATCGCGGCCAACGAGACGGGCCCGAAGCACCTCGAGACCACGCTCAAGCGCAGCGAGCTGGAGATCCTGGTGACCGAGCTGATCGACCGGACCCTGGGGCCCTGCGCCCAGGCGCTGGCCGATGCCGGTCTCAAGAAGGAGGACATCGACGAGGTGCTGCTGGTGGGTGGCTCCACGCGCATGCCGCTGGTGCAGAAGCGCGTGGCCGAGTTCTTCGGAAAGGCGCCCCATAAAGGCGTGAACCCGGACGAGGTGGTGGCGCAGGGCGCGGCCATCCAGGGCGCGGCGCTCACGGGCGAAGTGGAAGAGGTGCTGCTGCTGGACGTGACCCCGCTGTCGCTCGGTGTCGAGACCGGCGGCGGTGTGTTCTTCCCGCTGATCCCGCGCAACACCACGGTGCCCACGCGCGCGAGCGAGGTGTTCACCACCAGCATCGACAACCAGCCCTTCGTGCCGGTGCACGTGCTCCAGGGCGAGCGTGAGATGGCCGCCGACAACAAGTCGTTGGCGCGCTTCGAGCTGGCGCCCATCCCTCCTTCGCCGCGTGGCGTGCCGGAGATCGAGGTGGCCTTCGACATCGACGCCAACGGCATCCTCAAGGTCACGGCCAAGGACCTGCGCACGGGGCGCGACCAGTCCATCCGCGTCACGGCGTCGAGTGGCCTGAGCGAAGACCAGATCAACCAGATCATCACCGACGCCGACAAGTTCCGGGCGAGCGACGTGGTGCGCAAGCAGCTGGCCGAGCTGAAGAACAGCGCCGAGGCCCTGCTCTACACCAGCGAGCGGGCCGTGGTGGAGTGCGCGGAGCTGGTGCCCGAGGCGTCCTCAAGCGGGTGCAGGTGGACATCGACCGGGTGAAGGCCATGGTCGCGGGGCAGCCAACGGCGGGCGAGCTGCGCGACGCGCTCCAGCAGCTGGAGCTGAGCGCCTACGGCATCGCCGAGGCCATGTACGCGTCCGAGCCCAGCGGGAATTCGAGCGAGAGCTGAGCGGCGCTCGGGAGCGAGCGGGGCTGCGGGCGATCATCGATCGACATCCCCGTTCGGGCGCCCCAAACTCCCGCCATGAGCCTCAACCCCGCGCAGCGCGAAGCCGTGGAGCACGACCAGGGGCCCATGCTGGTCCTGGCCGGCGCGGGCTCGGGCAAGACGCGCGTGATCACCGCGCGCATCGCTCGGCTGATCGAGCGTGGGACGCGGCCCGATGCGATCCTGGGCGTGACCTTCACCAACAAGGCGGCCCGCGAGATGGCCGAGCGCATGGTGCCGCTGATCGGGCGCGAGCGCACCGAGCGCGTGTGGCTGAGCACGTTCCACTCGTTCGGGGTCCGCTTCCTGGGCGAGGAGAGCAAGCGCCTCGGCTTCGAGGGCGGGCGCTTCGTGATCTTCGACCAGGGCGACTCGCTGGGGCTGGTGAAGGACATCCTACGCACCGAGGTGGGCATCACGCGCAACGTGGACGTGCCCTCGCTCATGACGCGCATCTCGCTGTGGAAGAACGCGTTCAAGGGGCCCGACGAGATCCCCGCGTCCACCTTCGAGTACGACGCCATCGCGCGCGAGGTGTACCCCCACTACGAGGACCGCATGCGGCGCATGCACGCGGTCGACTTCGACGACCTGGTGGTGCTGCCGGTGCGCATCCTCCAGCAGCACGAGGACGTGCGGGAGAAGTGGCGGGCGCGCTTCCGCTACCTGCTGATCGACGAGTTCCAGGACACCAACAAGAGCCAGCTCGAGCTGGTGCGGGCGCTGGCGAACTCGCTGAACAACGTGTGCGTGGTGGGTGACGACGACCAGTCCATCTACGGCTGGCGCGGCGCCGAGGTGGGCAACATCCTCGACTTCGAGCGCTACTTCCCGGGCACCAAGGTGGTGAAGCTGGAGGACAACTACCGCAGCTACGCGCAGATCCTGGCCGTGGCCAACGCCGCCATCGCGCAGAGCCGCGGCAAGCGCCACGGAAAGACGCTGCGCGCGGCGCGCGGGCTGGGCGACAAGGTGCGGCTGGTCACCACCAACGACGCCGCGAACGAAGTGGAGTTCGTGGTCAACGAGATCCACGACCTGGCGCAGAACCACCGTGTGGCCTACCGCGACATGGCGGTGCTGTACCGCAGCAACGGGCAGGCCCGCATTCTGGAAGAGGAGCTGCGTGCGGGCGGCATCCCGTATCAGCTCTTCGGCGGCACGCAGTTCTTCGACCGGAAAGAGGTGAAGGACGCCATCGCGTACCTGCGCGTGGTGGTGAGCACGCGCGACGAGCTGAGCATCCGGCGCGTGATCAACACGCCGCCACGCGGGCTGGGCGACACCAGCCTCGACCGCATCGCGGGGTACGGAAAGCTGCACGGGCTGTCGCTGTTCGAGGCGCTCCAGCGCGCCGAGCAGGTGCCCGGCATCACGGAGCCGGCCAAGCGCGGGGCCGAGCTGTTCACGCAGAGCATCGAGCGGGCGCGCACCAGCCTGTTGCGCGAGGGGGCCGAGCTGGTGCCCACCACCAAGCGGCTCTTCGAGGACGCGGGCTACACGCGCATGCTCAGCGCTGGAGCGGACAAGGACAGCAAGCGCCGCGTGGAGAACTTCGGCTTCTTGATGCGCAGCGTGGAGCGCTACGCGAGCGCCCCCAGCGCCGGGAAGGCGAGTCTCAGCGTGTTCCTCACGCGCCTCACGCTACGGGTGGACAACGAGGAAGAGGTGGCCGGCAACAAGGTCACGCTGAGCTCGCTGCACTCCAGCAAGGGGCTCGAGTTCCCGGTGGTGTTCTTCATTGGCCTGGTGGAGGGCATCCTGCCGCACAGCCGCACCACGGACCCGAAGGTGAACGAGGCCGTGCTGACCGACGTGGACGAGGAGCGGCGCCTGTTCTACGTGGGCGTGACGCGCGCCATGAACCGGCTGTACCTCACGCGGCCGCTGCGGCGCACCAACCGCGGGCGGGTGATGCCGCTGTCGCCCACCCGCTTCCTGAGCGGGCTCCCAGAAGACGCCTACGAGGCCTATCAGGGGCGCGGGCGAGAGCGCACCAGCGTGCAGGAGACGGCGGACTTCGCGGCGCAGATCCTGGCGCAGCTGAACGCCAAGTAACACGTGCTCGGGCGCCGGGGCGGCGGGCAGCGTACGCTCCATCCCATGAGCGACAGCAACGGCGACCAAGGGCACTTCGAGCCGCGCTTCCAGTCCCTGGCCGAGACGTTCTTCCGCCGCACGCGCGCGTCCGAGGGCGGCGGTGCGCTGGCCGTGTACCAAGACGGCGTGAAGGTGCTGGACGTGTGGGGTGGCCGCCGCGATCCGAGCGGGGCGCCGTGGCTCGAGCGCACTCCCTCGCTGTCGTTCTCCACCACCAAGGGCGTGGCGAGCATCGCGCTGCATCGCTGCGTGGACCAGGGCCTCATCGCGTACGACGCCCCCGTGGCGCGCTACTGGCCGGAGTTCGCGCAGGCCGGCAAGGGCAACATCACGGTGCGCCACGTGCTGTGTCACGAGGCGGGGCTGTATGACGTGCGCGGCCTGGTGAGCGACGCGCACCAGCTGCTGGATTGGGAGCACACGGTGAACGCGCTGGCCGCCGCGCTCCCGGCACACGCGCCCGGCCGGCACAACGCCTACCACGCGCTGACCTATGGCTACCTGGTGGGCGAGCTGGTGCGGCGCGTCTCCGGGGTGCACCTGCGCGACTACGTGCGGCGCGAGCTGGCCGAGCCGCTGGGCCTGGACCACCTGCACTTGGGTGCGCCACCCGAGGCCATCTTGGAAGCCGCGCGCTACTTCCCGCTCCCCGAGGGGGAGCGCATGCGACGCGGTGGTGTGCGTGCGGGCGTGAGCCACGCGGGCGGCAAGCGATCGCTGCGCGCGGGGCTGCAGCAGGCTGGCGTGGCCGCCCTGCGGCGTGCGGGGGTGCCGCTCGACGAAGAGCGCTTTGCACGTGCGCTCATCCCTCGTGGAGCGGCGGACTTCGACTGGTCGGCGGACGCCACGCTGGCCGCGTGCAACCCGAGCGCGGGTGGCCTCTTCACGGCGCGCGCGTTAGCGAAGCTCTACGGGGCCCTGGCCGTGGGAGGCACCCTCGATGGCGTGCAGGTGCTGTCGGCCGAGACGCTGAAGCAGGCGACCGCGCTCCAGAACCGGCGCCTCGACGGCGTGCTGCTGCTGCCCATGCACTGGCGCCTGGGGTTCCACAGCATCGCATCGAAGCGCGGCTTCCACCGCGGCGCGTTCGGGCACTACGGCTTCCGCGGGTCAGGCGCGTTCGCAGACCCGCGCCGGCGCATGGCGGTGGCCTACGTGACCAACTGCGGGGGCGGCAGCCCGATCGGCGACGGACGGATCTTCGAATTCGCGGGGCTCGCGGCTCGCTGCGCCTGAGCGCGGTGGCGTTCAGCGGGGCGTGATCGATGGGAGTGCGACGGGCACCCTGGTCTGCGGGATCGCTCGCGCTGGCGCTCGCTCTGGTACCCCCCTGGAATCGGCACTGCGCGCTGCGCGCTGCGTTTGATTCCGGGGCCCCCCAAGTCCCGCTGCCCAGGGCGCCCGTCGCCCTCCACGGTGGCGTCCATGAACGCACGTGAGCTGTGCCGCGCATCGGGCCCGCTCGCTGCGACGGGGGCTCGTCTGGGCTCGATTGGGCGCTGACGCCGGACTCTCTGCAGGCGCACTACAACCTCGGGCAAGGGATTGCCCGGCTGCCGGAGCCCAGCTGCGCCTACCGCGACGCCGTGGAGCGAGCGCGCCAGAGGCTCCCGAACGACGCGAGGACCGCGCAGAACGCCGCGAGAGCAGGCATACTGCGCGGCATGACCACACCGGACGCGCCCACGACCCCGAACAACGAGAAGGTTCTCTTCGAGGGTTACCCCTCCGTCATCCCGGGGGCGCTCGCGCTGCTGATCGCGACCCTGACCCTCGGGCTCGCCCTGATCTACTTCTTCGTGCGGTCGCGGCAGACGCACTACAAGATCACCACCCAGCGCATCATCATCGAGCGCGGCATCCTGTCGAAGAAGATGGACCAGGTGGACACCTACCGCATCAACGACTTCGTGGTGGAGCGCCCGTTCGGGCAGCGCCTCATGGGCACGGGCAACATCGTCCTCACGTCCATGGACCGGAGCAACCCCGAGGTGCACATCAACGGAATCCGGACCGACGTGCTGGCCCTCTACGAGCAGCTGCGCGTGGCCACCGAGGACCAGAAGATCCGGCGCGGGGTTCGCACCCTCGATGCGTCGGAGCACCACGTCTGAAACCGGCCACCGTGCCCTTCTGAGCGGGATCGAGCACGGGAGGCGAGCGCGTCCGCGACGACGCTGGTAGAGTCCCGCCCGATGCGTAACCTCCAGTGCGCAAACTGCCGAGTCGAGCTCCCACTGACGAGTGAGCGGGAGCCCGGCCTGCTCGTGTGTACGGCGTGCGGGCGCGAGCACCGCGCGTCGACGCGGCCCGAGGCCCCGCCCAACCCCACCGCCGAGTTCCGCGTGGGCGACACCGTGCTGGTGCTGTGGGGTCAGCGCTGGTGGCCGGCCCGGGTGCGCCGGGTGGTGGCCGAGGACATCTGGCAGGTGCACTACGAGGGCTGGTCCGACGAGCTGGACGAGATCGTGGACGTGGCGCGCGTGCGCGCGCTGTACACCCCCGCGCGGCCCATCACCCCCCGCTTGTTCGCGGGGCTGGTGGTGACGGCCACCGCGGTGGGTGTGGGCGTGGGGGCCTGGGCGCTGGGCATCCCGGATCTTGCGCCCGAGAGCGCACCGGTGGAGATGAGCGCGCGCGGGCCCATCACGCCCACGGGTGTGCTGCTGCCCCCCGGCCTGCGCGTGCCCCCGGGCACCGAGCTGGAGGTGCAGTGGAACGAGAGCTTCTACCGCGCCGTGAGCAAGGTGCACTACGGCGATGGCAGCATGAGCGTGCACTACGTGGGCTGGAGCGACGCCTTCGACGGCGAGGTCGACGAAGCCGACGTGCGCATCTCGGAGGCCGCCATCCGGGCTTCCCGCGGTCCGGTGGAGGGCAGCGGCGCGCCCGTGGGTCCCGACTCGCCCGTCTACGAGGGGGACGTGCTGGAGGTGGCCTGGCGGGACGGTCACTACCGCGCCGTGGTCGTGGCCACGCACCCGGACGGACGCCTGCGCGTGCACTACGCCGGCTGGGAAGACGAGCTCGACGAGGACATCCCCCGCGAGCGCGCCCGCCGGGTGCTCGCCGCCGAAGAGTGAGCCCAGCGGTCCAGGACTGCTGCTTCCGGCCCCCGTTGTGGTAGGAGTCTCCGATGCGCCTCTCCTCTCTGCTGGGCCCGGACCTACGGGCCGTCCTCGAGAGTGACCCGGAGTCCCTCCGGGAAGCGCTCGCGGACTTTCACGCGGAGGACATCGCCGAGATCCTGGACGATCTCGAGGAGGGCGACGCCATCGCCCTGATGCGCGCCCTGACGCCCGAGCTGGCGGCCAGCGTGATCGAGCGCATCAACCCCGAGCTGCAGGTCATGTTCTTGCGCGGGCTCACGGCCACGGACGCCGTGACGGTGCTGCGCGAGATGGACCCGGACGACCTGGTGGACGTCCTCCAGGAGCTCGAGCACGCCGAGCGCGCGCCGCTGCTGAACGAGCTCGAGCGCGTGGACGTGGAAGCCGCCGAGGAAGCCCGCGAGCTGGTGCTCTACGGGCCCGACACGGCCGGCGGTCTGATGACCACCGAGTTCGTCGCCCTGCCGCCAACCACCAAGGTCTGGGAGGCCATCCAAGCCGTGCGCCGCGCCGCAGCCGAGGGCGAGGTGGAGACCATCTACTACGTCTACGTGTGCGGCTACGGCAACAAGCTGCTGGGCGTGGTGTCGCTGCGCGACCTGATCCTGGGTGACCCGGGCCAAGAGCTCGAGCACCTCATGATCGAGAAGGTGGTGCACGTGGGCCCCCTGGACGACCAGGAGAAGGTGGCCGACATCATCGCGCGCTACGACCTGAGCGCCGTCCCCGTGGTGGACTCGGGCTTCGCGCTCTTGGGCATGGTCACCGTCGACGACGTGGTGGACGTCGTGATCGAGGAGGCCACCGAGGACGCCCAGATGATGGCCGGTGTGATGCCGCTCGAGGACTCGTACTTCGCCACGGGTCTGTTCGACTTCGTCTGGAAGCGCGGCGTCTGGCTGGTGGTGCTGTTCCTGGGGCAGCTGCTCACCGCCACGGTCATGGAGATCAACCAGCTCACGCTGCAGCGCACCATGGAGCTGGCGCTCTTCATCCCGCTCATCATCTCGTCGGGCGGCAACGTGGGGTCGCAGTCCTCCACGCTCATCATCCGAGCGCTGGCCGTGGGCGAGATCGAGTCGCGCGACTGGATGCGGGTGGTGGCGCGCGAGCTGGCCATCGGGCTCATGCTCGGGCTGGTGCTGGGCGCCATGGGCTTCCTGCGCGGCTATGTCGCCGGTGGCGAGGCGGCGCCCTTCGCGCTGGCCATCGTGGTCTCCGCCAGCATCCTGGGCATCGTCAGCCTGAGCGCCGTGGTGGGCGCGGTGCTGCCGCTCATCATCAAGCGCGTCGGGCTGGACCCGGCCGTGTCGTCCACCCCCTTCATCGCGTCCGTCGTCGACGTGCTGGGCCTGATGGTCTACTTCGGCGTCGCGCAGTACGTGTTCTCCGTGACAAGCTGACGCGCCCCATGACCGCCCCCTACCTCGATCGTGTCGCGCTGCGCGGCTGTCCCACACAACCCACCCCGCTCACCCTCGGCACCTGGGGCGTGATGACGGACGCCTACCAGGACGTGCTCACGGACGCGGCCTTCCAGGAGCTCGTGGTCTATGCCTACAAGCTGGGCATCCGCAGCTTCGACCTGGCGCTGCTGTGGGACGGGGAGCGCGCCATGCGCCTGCTGGCCGAGGCCCTCGGCCCGGAGACCGCCTCGTGCTTCTTCTTCCTGCGGGCGGGCCGCCTGCCGACCGGCAAGCCCAACGCGCCCATCACCGCGGACTTCGGGCTGCGGGCGCTGCGCCCGCACGTGGAGCGCGCGAGAGAGCTGCTGGGCGTGGGGCGCATCGACATGCTGCTGCTGCACGCCCCGCCGCGCACGCTGGTGGAGCGCGGCGAGACCATGCAGTCCCTCGACGAGCTGCGCAGCGAAGAGCTGGTGCACGCCATCGGGCTCAGCACCACCAGCGGCGCCGTCGCGCTGACCGCGCTCGAGCAGGGCTTCGCCTGTGCGGCCATGCCCTACAACGCGCTCCAGACGCACGCCGTGCGCGAGCTGGACGAGGGCTTCCCGGTGGTGGGTGACGAGAGCCCACGCTGCGTGCTGGCCCACTCCCCGCTGCTGCACGGGGTCATGCCGGCGCGCATCCCCGCGGGGCACGTCTACCCGCCCGGGGACCACCGCCGTGACCGCTGGACCGAGGACGCGCTGCGCACCCGCATCTACCACGCGCGCGCGCTGGCAGGGCTCGCCAAGCGGCACACCGACAACGCCCGCAAGAGCGAGACCTACATCCCCGACCTCACCGCGCTGGCGCTGCGCTTCGCGCTCTCGCACCCGCGCGTGGCCAGCGTGGCCATCGGGCCGCGCACCACCAAGCAGCTGGCGCTGCTCATGGACAGCGTGAACGAAGCCGACCCCTTGGCGCTGGACGCCGAGACGCTGCGCGAGATCGAGACCCGGCTCGCGAGCGCTGGCGCCTGACGCCCAACCAGGGGTAGCATCCCGCTCCCCCCTCACAGCGAGAGAGACACCCGTGGCCAGTGTGACCTTCAAGTTCAAGCAAGACGTCCAGACCGTGTACGCGTTCGTCAGCAACGCCGAGGAAGTGCGCAAGCGCTCGGTGGCCTTCGGCGACCGGGACATTCGCATCGACGTGAGCGAAGCCGGCGGGACCAAGACCATCACCAACACGCGCCTGGTGACGGCGGACGTGCCGGGCTTCATGAAGAAGCTCTTCAACCCCACCAACACCGTGGTGGACAAGAAGGCCTGGCGAGTCGAGGGCGACAAGGTCGTCGGCCGCCTGGACGTGGATGTGCAGGGCACGCCCACAGAGCTCCACGGCACCATCACCATCGCCCCGGCCGCGAGCGGCAGCACCTACTCCATCGAGTTCAAGGGCACCGCCAAGATCCCGCTCATCGGCGGCAAGGTGGAGGCCTACGTGGAAGAGCAGTCCCAGAAGGGCATGCGCGAAGAGTTCGAGTACAACCAGAAGCAGCTGGACGCCGCCGGCTGAGGCGCACGCGGTGACCGAGGAGCGTGACGGCGCGGCCGGAGCAGAGCCGAGTGACGAAGGGCCCGAGCTGACGGGCCTCGGCAGCTTGGCTTCGGCGCACGGCGCGCTCACCACCGGACGCGGGCTCTTGTCCGGCGTGGTGGGCTTCGCGCTGGCGGTCATGAGCCTGCTCGGCGTCATCGGTTTTCACTTCCCGGCGTACCTGTCCACGCCCGAGTTCCGCGCCGTCTACGACGTGACCACCCTGCGCTACCTCATGGCGGGCGGCATGGTCATCGCGGGGGCCATCTCCATCGTGAACGGCGTCTTCGGGCGCACGCGCTGGCTGGCGGCGTGGACGTTCCTGATCCTGGTGGTGGCGCAGCTGCTGGGCGGGCCCACCACGCCCATCCCGGACTTCCCCGACAACACGCCGTATCTCGGGCTCGACTTCCTGATCCTGGACCTGCTCGGGTCCACGCTGGTGTTCGTGCTCATCGAGAAGGTGCGCCCGCTGCGCCGGGATCAGCCGGTGTTCCGCGCCGAGTGGCAGAACGACCTGACGCACTTCTTCTTCAACCACCTGGTCGTGGGCTTCGTGCTGCTCATCACCAACCGCGTGGTGCACGATGGCCTCGGCTGGGCCACCCACGACGGCGTGCGCGGGTTCATCGCGGGGCTGCCCTTCGTGCTGCAGCTCTTCCTGGTGGTGCTGGTGGCGGACCTGGTGCAGTACGGCGCGCACCGCTCGTACCACGAGGTGGGCTTCCTCTGGCGCTTCCACGCGGTGCACCACAGCGCCAAGGAGATGGACTGGTTGGCGGGCTCGCGGCAGCACATCCTCGAGCTCATCGCCACGCGCATCTTGGTGCTGTCGCCCATCTTCCTGCTGGGCTTCTCCCAGCGCGTCATCGACGCCTACGTCATCATCGTGGGCTTCCAGGCGGTGTTCAACCACTGCAACGTGAACGTGCGCCTGGGCCCGCTGCGCTACGTGCTGGTGACGCCCAACTTCCACCACTGGCACCACTCGCGCGACACCGAAGCGGTGGACAAGAACTACGCGGCGCACTTCGCGTTCATCGACTACGCGTTCGGCACGGCCGTGCGAGCGGACCGCATGTGGCCCGACCGCTATGGCGTGATCGGGGACTACATCCCGGTGGGCTTCCTGAAACAGCAGGCGTTCCCGTTCCTGGGCAGCACCGAGAGCCGCGAGCGCTCGCTGCTGCCGCCCGAGAGCCACGCGTGGACTCCGCCAGGTAAGTCGGAGGGCTGAAGCGGTGGGCCCCGAGCGCTCATGACGCCGCCGCGAGAGAGCAGGCGGGAGCGCTTCGAGGCCCGCTGGCCGCAGCTTCGAGCAGCGTTGATCGCGTTCCACGTGCTCATGGTCGTGGTGATGTCGCTCCCTGCACCGGACGCGCTGCTGAGCGGCATGGGCTGGGACAGCGTGAACACGCAGGCCGAGGTGGCCCGCTGGGCGGAGGGGCTCAGCCGCGTGGGCGCCGAGACTACGCCGGATGCGCTCGGGGCCTCCGTTCGGCAGGGCGCCGAGCGCTACCGGGGGTTCCACACCGCGCTCACTGCGCCGTTCTCCATGTACTCGCAGCTGAGCGGCGCGCGGCAGGGCTGGGTGATGTTCGCCAAGCCCCAGCGCCACCCGGCGGAGCTGCACATCGACCTGTGGGATGGGACCGCGTGGCAAGCCGTCTATCGCCCCCACGACAGCGCGCACGACTTCTGGGGCGAGCGTCTGCGCCATCACCGCATGCGCAAGCAGTTGGGGCGGTTCGCGCGGACGTTCGACATGCCCACCTACGACCGCCTCGCCGAGTTCCTGGCGCGCGAAGTGGCGAGGGCCCACCCCGAGGCGCGCCGAGTGCGGGTGCAGCTCTACCGCTATGCCACGCTTCCACCCGAAGCCGTGCGCGCGGGAGCGACGCCGCTCGGTGAGTACGAGCACGCGCGGCGCTACAACGCGGCCACCCTGCGCGCGGGAGGCGCTCCGTGAAGGCTCGGTGGTGCGCGTGGGTGGCGCGGTGCGACCGGCGCGAAGCGGCGACCACGCTGGCTTGCTTCCGCATCGCCATCGGGTTGGTCACGCTCTACAGCCTGCTGGACGTGGGGCTGGGCGGGCTCGTGGACGTGCTGTGGGTGGACTACCACTCGGGTGGCTACGCCTGCCTCGGCACCGGCAACTGGCTGATGACCCTGATGGGCGGAGCCACGCCGCCGGTGGTTCACGCCCTGTATGGCGTGGCGCTCGGCAGCGCGCTGCTGGTGACCATGGGCCTCGCGGGGCGCCTGAGCGCGCTCGTGGCGGGCCAGACGTACATGGCCCTGGTGTTCGTGAACGGCAGCGCCACGGGCGGCTACGACATGTTGATCACGAACGCGCTCTGGCTGCTGGTGCTGGGTGACGCCACACGCACGCTCTCGTTGGACTGCCGCCTGCGCTCCGGGAGCTTCGTGAGTGACGCGAGCATCCCCGCGTGGCCGCGCTACCTCGCGGTGTTCCAGCTGGTCGTGATGTACACCACCACCGGCCTGCACAAGCTCAGCACCCCGTGGCTCCCCATGGGCGGCTACTCCGCGCTCTACGACGTGCTCCAGGAGCCCACGTGGCGCCGCTTCGACATGCGCTGGACCGCCCACGTCTATCCGTTGACGCAGCTGGCCACGGCCACCACGTGGTTCTTCGAGGTGGGCGCGCCGCTCTTGCTGGTGTGGTTCTACTTCCGCCACACCCGTGAGCGCCCGGGGCGCGCGCGGGCGTGGTTCGCGCGCCGCGACCTGCGCTTCCCGTTCGTGGCCATCGGGCTCGTGTTGCACCTCGGCATCCTGGTCACGCTGAACGTGGGGCCGTTCTCGTGGGCGGCGATCGCCTACTACCTGTGCCTGTGGCACCCCGACGAGCTCGCAGGGGCCAGGGCCTGGACGATGCGGCGCGCCGAGCGGTAGGGTCGTCGGCATGAGCGTTCGCAAGCAGCGTGCATGCTGGTGCATGATGATGACCCTCGCGGGAGCGACGGCGGTGGCCGGGTGCAGCAACGGGTCCAGCGGCAGGCGGACGGGCACACAGGAAGAGAGCGCGGAGGCACACCCGCCAGAGGTCGAAGCCGCAGCCGAGGACGAGGTCGTGGCGGCCGCCGAAGCCGAGCCTCCAGCGGTGCCCGTCCGGGCCCAGGCGCGCATCGCGGGCGCAGCGAGCTGGTCGGGTCAGGTGCACGGCGGCGAGGTCTTCTCGCACGCGCTGGCGCGCCTGGTGGAGCCCTGCTTCGACGGCGGGGCGTTGCCGCGCGACGTGACGGTAAGCGTGCCGGTGGCTACCGACGGTAGCCTCGGGGAAGCGAGCCTCGCGCCCATGGGCGCAGGGGACGAGGCCCGGCTCACGTGCATCCGGGCTGCGCTCACCGTGGCCCGCGTGGGTGCCTCTGGGGACCCGCTGGGTGGCCACCTGACCGTCCCGCTGCGCGTGGAGGCTGCGACGGCCGAGCGCGCACCCTTCACCTTCCCCGCCCACCCGGACGACCTCTGCGTGCGTGACGCCGACTGCGTGCTGATTACGGGCGACTGCACGTCTCCTGTGGCCGCGCGCGACCTGCGCGCCAGCGAGCGAGCCCGCCAGACCGAGCTGCAGCTCTCGGTGGGAGAGTGCGCGGGGGGTCCCATGACGGCGCCGGTGCGCGCGGTGTGCACGGGCCTGCTGTGCGCCACTGCCCCGAGCGACCACCCCGAGTGGCGGCTCTGCCGGCAGACGTCCGAGTGCGTGAACGTGCCGCGTCACTGTGGCGGCTGGGACGTGGTGGCACGCCGGGCCGAGCGCGAGGCCCGCACCGCGTTCGCGGCCGAGACCCCGGGCTGCAGCACCGCGAGCGACCCCGACGACACCCACCAAGCGTCCTGCCGCTACGGGTTCTGCGCCTTCGAGTGGCGGAACCCATGAGCGAGGCCGAGACCTCGCCGCGGCGCGAGGGCGAGGCGAGCCGCATCCGCGGCGTGGTGCGCACCGCTGGCCAGACACTGCGCTCCAAGCTGAACGACGCGCCGTGCGTGTACTGGGACGTGCGCGTGGGGCTGGCCGATGAGCCCGAGGCCACCGATGTGTGCACCTTCTGGGTGGAGGACGAAGGCGGCGAGCGCTTCCTGGTTCGGGTGGACGCGCTCGAGGTGGACGTGCGGGCGCAGCGCGCCGAGTCGTTGGTGCAGCTCGTGGAGGAGGACATCATCGCGGTGAGCGCCACCATCCGCGCGCTCAAGGAGACCGCCAAGCACGGCCCGCTCGCGCAGCAGGGCGAGGCCAACCGCGAGCGGCGCCGGCTGGCGAAGGTGGCCACGCTGCTGTGCGCCGTGCGCGCCGAGGCACGCGGGAACGTGCACGTGGGCGGGGACCTCGCGGGGCAGCGCAAGTGGATCGCCGCGCACGTGCACATCGCCACCAACGAGGCCGGGCGCTCGCTCCAGCGCCGCGAGGAGCGCTTCGAGGTGGTGCTACGCGAGGGTGACTCCGTGGAGGTGTCGGGCGTGCTGCGGCGCGAGCCACTGCCGAGTGGGCTGGGCGGCGGCTACCGAGAGCGCACCGACTGCTGGGCCATGGCCCCGGGGGCGAGTGGCCACGTGCGCGTGGTGGGGGTGGGCGCCAGCGCTCCCGTCCCGGAAGCGGAGCTGAGGCCGAAGCAGACCGCGGGTCGTGACCCCAGCCTGCCCCACACGTGGCCCAAGCTGGACCCGGTGTTGGTGGTGGTGATCGGGGTGTCGGCGCTGCTCTCGGCGCTGGCTCACGCGCTGGACTGACGCGCCGTTGTGGCCTCAGCGCCCCTTGGCGAGCCGCAGCGCGAGCGCCCCCGTGCCGAGCGACAGCAGAGCGCACCCGCTCACCAGCCACATGCCCGCGCCGGTGGAGTCGAGGAAGGCGCTGATGAGCGTGTAGAGGCCCACCAACACGATCAGGATGCCGGTGGCCATGCCCGCCCACGCGAGCCCGCGGAAGCCCTTGATGGAGGTGGCCAGGAGCGCGAGACCGATGAGCGGGATGCTGAAGATCAATCCGCGGCTCGGCGCCGACAGCTGCTCGACCGCCTCACCGCCAGCGAGCACGAGGCTGAAGCCGCTGAGCGACACCAGCTCGCCGAGCTTGATCCAGGGCAGGAAGAAGCCAACGATCAAGCCCACGCCCGAGAGACCCTGCAGGATGCGCAGCCAGATGGGGGCCACGCTGGGCTTGGCTGGGGGAGACGCTGTCGCCGTGCCCGTGCTCGCAGGCGCCGTGATGGGGCCTGCGCCCGCGGTGGTGGAGGGCGCGCTGACGGGGGTCGTGGTCTCGGTGTCGGTCACGAGCCGTACAGTAACAGCAGAAGCACGGGTTCCGCAGATCCTTGAACATGGCGAGGGAGAGCGAGCCGCCTGCGACGTCAGGCGGCGGTCCAGCCACCGTCCACGTGCACGATGCTGCCCGTGACGTAGCTGCTGGCGTCGCTCGCGAGGTACAGCGCGGCGGACACCACCTCGTCGGCGCGGCCCAGGCGGCGCATGGGCGCGCGACGCTCCACGTAGCCCCGCAGGGAAGCGGATTCGCTCTCGCCGCCCACCATGTCGGTGTCCATGAAGCCGGGCGCCAGCGCGTTGACGCGCACCCCACGGCGAGCCCACTCCACCCCGAGCGCGCGGGTCAGCTGCTCGATGGCACCCTTGCTGGTGATGTAGGGCGATGCGCCCGGGATGGCCGTCCGGCCGAGCACGCTGCCCACCATGACCACGCTGCCCTGCCCGCGCGCCAGCATGGCGGCGCCGAGGCCACGCGTCAGGCGCACCACGCCCATGACGTTGATGGCCATGACGCGCTCCCAGACCTCGTCACTGGCGTCCACGAAGGGCAGCGGCTCGCTGTACCCCGCGTTGTTGATCAGCACGTCCACGGGCCCACCCGCGAGCGTGGCCGCGATCAGCGCATCGGCGCCCTCACGCGTGGCGAGATCCGCGGGCACCACCAGGGCCTCGCGCCCCAGCGCGCGCACCTCGCTGGCAAGCTGCTCGAGCAGTGGCTGCTGACGCGCGGTGAGCACCAAGTCGGCGCCCGCACGCGCGAAGCCCAACGCCAGCTCGCGCCCGAGCCCACGACTGGCCCCCGTCACCACCACACGCTTACCGCTGAAGTCGAAGATGCTCATGCTGCGAATCGCTCCCGTAACCAAGGCAGAAGATGCGCGTTGCAGAGCCGCGCGCGGCCCTCCCCGAGCGCCTCGCCTTCTGCTCCGACGCTGTGAAAATAGTGGTCCACGTGGTCCACCTGCGTGAACGTCTTGTCCTCGCTCGCCAGCCACGCGAGCTGCGCGCGGCACTCGGCCTCGTAGATCTCGGTGTCGGCGTCGGCATACACCACCAGCGCTGGCACGCGCACGTCGGGCAGCGTCTTCTCGAGGGCCGCGTTGCTGCTGAGACCGGACCAGGTGGACAGCCAGCCACGCGCGCTCATCACGCGACCGAGGCCCTCACCGTAGTTGCCCGCGATGGGGTCACGCCCGCCCACCGCGAAGAGCGAGCCGATGGGACGGCGGTTGGGGTCGAGCGTGAGGTCGAGGTAGCGCGGGTCGGCCAGCGTCCGATAGATGAGCATGTAGCGCCGCGTGATGCCTCGTCGCAGCGCGTCGCGGCGGAGCGCCTCCGGCAGACCCTCGATGCCGGCTCGTGCCCGGGCCTGGCGAGCCTCCTCGCACCACGCGAGGCAGCGCGCGTCCAGCCGCTCGCAGCGCTCGACCTGCCCGCGCCGGAACTCGGCCACGAAGTCCGGCCGGATAGCGGGACGGTCCTTCGCGCATGGGCCGGTAGCCATTGCGCGGGTCGTACATGTCGAGGCGCGGGTTCACCGCGGTGGGGTCGCTCTCGTCCACCACGCTCGGGTCCAGGCGCTCCAGCATGAAGCGCCCCTCGCCCTGGTGCGCCGCGATGAGCACCAGCCCCTCGGCGGGCGGCAGGTCGAAGTCCGCGAGCGGCACCTTGTCGCCCGAGGGCGCGCGCGCGAGCCGGTCCGCAGGCGCCTTACCCTGCTGCTGGAGGTAGAGCGCGAAGAGCGAGCCGCCGCCCGAGTTGCCCAGCAGGACCACGCGCGTGAAGCGCTGTCGCAAGGCGCGGATCACGCCCCCCACGTCCAGCAAGAGCCGCTCGTGCAGCGCGTCGGCGTCATTGTGGAGATGGCGCGTGGTAGCTCCGCAGACCGCGTAGCCGCCCAGCGCCAGGTGTGGCGCGGTGTAGTGCAGCTGGAAGTCCCCACGCGGGTGCATGAGCAGCAGCACGGTGTCGGGGTCACGCGGCAGGGGACCGACGTGTCCGTCCGGCAGCGGCGGGAGGTAGAGCTGCGCGGCCAGCGGGTGTCCGTCGAGCGCGTGCATGGCCAGCACCTCGCGGCGCACGCGCGGGTCGCACGCGCGAAAGTGGGGTGGGTAGTAGAACTTCGGCGCTTCGGTCACGGGACGCTCCTCGGTCGCGGCGGAGCATATCGTCCTGCGTGGGCCGTGGTCACTACCGCCGGGCGCGGGGGCCCCCGCTCGACCGGTGGCAGGCGCGGGGGTAGCTTCCGGCCGCCATGACCGAGACCCCTCCTCCGGGCCCTCCCCCCAGTTCGGAAACACCCGACCTCGAGCCGCACGGCGAGGGACCGGCGGGCGATGTGCTCGCTGCGGAAGCGGAACGCCGGCAGGATGAAGAGCGCGTTGCGCAGGCAAGGGCGGCTGAGCTCGCCGCCGCCGAGACGGCGGCTGCTGCAGAACTCGTCGACGCCGAACGACAGGCTGCCGAGCTCGCCGCTGCCGCTGCCAGGCAGCGCGCTGCCGAGGAACAGGCGGCCGCCGAAGCGAAGGCTGCTGCAGAGCTCGCCGCCGAGCAGAGCCGGGCCGCCGAGCGCGCGGCCGAGCTGCGCGCGGCTGAGCTTCGGGCCGCCGAACAACGCGACGCCGAGCTGCGCGCGGCCGAGGCGCTCGCCACCGAGCAGCTCGCCGCTGAGCAGCTCGCGGCCGAGCTTCGCGCCGCCGCGCCGCCTCCGGCCGAAGTATCCGAGACCAACCCCTTGCCCGTGGCCACGGACGGGCACCTCGCGCATCCGCTGCCGAACTCCGAGCACTCTTCCGCTCACAGCGTGCCGGGGCACCACCACGGCGCGACCTCTGCGCTCGTGATCGCGGCGCTCGGCGTGGTGTTCGGTGACATCGGGACCAGCCCGCTCTACGCGCTCAAGGAGTGCGTCACGCTCCCGCACGGTGTCCCCGCTTCGTACGAGAACGTGCTGGGGCTGCTGTCGCTGATGAGCTGGTCGCTGATCATGGTCGTGGCGGTCAAGTACCTCACGTTCATCATGCGGGCCGACAACGAGGGTGAGGGCGGCATCATGGCGCTGCTCGCCCTGGTGCCCGAAGAGCTGCGCCCCAAGTCCAAGCGGCGCATCGGCTGGATCGCCGCCATGGTGCTCTTCGGCGCCGCGCTGCTCTACGGTGACGGCATCATCACGCCGGCCATCTCCGTGCTCAGCGCTGTCGAGGGCCTCAAGGTGGCCACCACCACGCTCGAGCCCGTGGTGCTGCCGTTGACCTGCGTGATCTTGCTCGGCTTGTTCGCCGTTCAGCAGAAGGGCACCGCGGGCATCGGCAAGGTGTTCGGCCCGGTGATGGTGGTGTGGTTCAGCGTGCTCGCGGGGCTCGGTCTGTACTCGGTGTGGCAGTACCCGGCCGTGCTCGTGGGGCTGGACCCTCGGCACGCCGTCACGTTCTTCGTGGACCACAAGTTTCACGGGTTCGCGATCCTCGGCTCGGTCGTGCTGTGCATCACGGGTGGCGAGGCGCTCTACGCCGACATGGGGCACTTCGGACGCAAGCCCATCATGAAGGCCTGGTACTGGATGGTCATGCCCGCGCTGCTCATCAACTATTTCGGGCAGGGCGCGCTGCTGCTCCAGCATCCGGAGGCTGCGGAGAACCCGTTCTTCTCCATGGTGCCGAAGGGGCCCGCGACGTACGCGCTCGTGGCGCTGGCCACCGCCGCCACCGTGATCGCGTCCCAAGCCCTCATCTCGGGAGCCTACTCGCTCACGCGCCAGGGCATCCAGCTGGGCTTCATGCCGCGCTTCCAGATCAAGCACACGTCCAGCGAGACGGAGGGGCAGATCTACGTCCCCGCCGTGAACTGGGCGCTGTGCATCGCGTGCATCCTGTTGGTGCTGGTGTTCCGCGAGTCCACGGAGCTCGCCGCCGCCTACGGCTTGGCGGTCACGGGCACCATGGCCATCACGTCCATCGTCTTCTACGTGGTGGCGCGCGAGCGCTGGGGCTGGCCCCTGTACCGGGCGCTGCCATTGCTGATCCTGTTCTTGATCTTCGACCTCGGGTTCCTCGCGGCGAACATGCTCAAGTTCTTCGAGAACGGCTATGTCCCGGTCGTGATGGCGGTGGTCATCTTCATCGCCATGGTGATCTGGCGGAAGGGCCGCGTGCTGCTGGCGGAAGAGTTCAAGAAGCGCACGCGCCCGCTCAACGAAGTGCTGGCCGAGCTGCGCACGGGAGACACGGCACGGGTGCACGGCGCCGCGGTGTTCCTGACCTCCAACGCCGACGAGGCGCCGCCCGTGCTGCTGCACCACGTGGAGCGCTCCAACGCGCTCCAGCAGACGGTCATCCTGCTGACCGTGGTCATCGAGCGCAAGCCTCGCGTGAGCGCGGAGCGGCGCATCGAGGCGCACCTGATCGCCGAGGGGTTCTATCGCGTCATCTTGCGCTCGGGGTTCATGGAGAACACCGACGTGCCCGTGCTGGTGGCGGGTGCCATGGCCCAGCTGCGCCTGCCCATCCCGGCGGACGACACCACGTACTACCTGGGTCGCGAGACGCTGCTGGCCACGGGTCAGGGCGAGATGAACCGAATCAGCGAGAACCTCTTCTCGTTCATGTCGCGCAACGCCACGAGCGCCACGGCCTTCTTCAACCTGCCGCACGAGCGCGTGGTGGAGATCGGCATCCAGCTGGACCTCTGATCGTGGTCTCCTACCCGGCATGAGCGTCTCGCCCATCTCGAGTCCTCACGACGCCGCCAACTACGTGGTGGTCGTATACCGCAACGTGATGATCCAGAACGTCACGGGCGCGATCGACGCCGCCTTCTTGCGCGCCTCGCTGGCTGGCCACCACGCAGCGCTCGCGCACGACCCCACCGGCTACGCCGTGATCACCATGGTGGAGCCCAGCGCGAAAGTGCCGCCCGGCCCGGTGCGCGACGAGGCCGCCCTGCTGCGCGAGAAGACACAGCACATGCTGAAGGCTCACTCGGTGCTCATCGGCAGCGATGGCTTCTTTGCCAGCACCATGCGTGCCGTGATCACCGGGATCGTGACGCTTGCCCGCAGCCGCGTCCCGCTCCGGATGGTGGGCGACGAGCAGGCCGCGGCCGACTTCGTGGTGGAGCGCGCGTGCCCCACTGTAGAGGCCGGCGCGCTGCGCGATGTGCTGGTGTCGCTGCGCCACCGCTGACGGCGTCAGTCGGCCTTGTTTCCCGCGAGGTGGGGGAAGAAGTACCCCATGGAGCGACGCGCTAGCCGCAGCGCGACCTTGCGCGGCAGCAGCGCGCCCAGCAGGTTGGCGGCCACGCGGTCGGAGGCGCTCGAGATGTACACGGGCTGCCGACCGAGCGCGACGAGCGCGCCATCGACCACGTCTTCGGGCGACTGCATGAACGAGCGCGCACGCCCCATGACGGGCTGGCTGGCGGCGAAGAGCGGTGTGTCGGTCATGCCGGGCACCAGCGCGAGGACGTCCACGCCCTGCTGGCGCAGCTCTTCGTAGAGTGCCTCTCCGAGCGCGAGCGTATACGCCTTGGTGGCGGCGTAGTTGGCCACGAACGGCGCGCGCAGGATGGCCGAGTTGCTGGAGAGGAGCACCAGGCCGCCGCGCCCGCGGGCACGCATGGGCCGCCCGAACGCGTGCATCAAGCGCGCGGTGACCACGCAGTGCAGCTCCACGGCCTTGAGCTGCGGCTCGAGCGGCATCTCCAAGAACTCGCCCATGGAGGTGATGCCGGCCGAGTGCACCACCAGCCCGATCTCGCGCGTGTCGGCGAGGTCGGTCAGCTGCTGCACGAACTGCGAGTCGGTGAGATCGCCGGCCAGCACGTCCACGCTGACCCCCGTGCTCGCGCGGAGCTCCTGAGCCAGCGCGGCGAGGCCCGCGGCGTCGCGGTCCACCAGCGCGAGCGCCATGCCCTCGGCAGCGAGCCGGCGCGCGAAGGCAGCCCCGATGCCCGACGCGGCGCCCGTGATGAGCCCCACGGGGCCGTAGCGGTCGCGTACGGCGATCGACTTCATGCTCATGACCAGGCAACGTAACACGCAGAACGGGGACGGAAAGCAGAGAGGCGCGACGAAGTGGATCGCCGCGCCTCTCGCATTCTCGGAGGTGCTCCTCAGCGGGAGCCCCGGCTCACTCCGCGCTGGCCGCCAGCTCCGCTTGCAGCAGGATGCTGGCGAAGGCGTTGGCCATGTCCGCGTCGATGCCCGCGGCGGTCAGCGCGGTGACGTCCACGGTGGCGTCGGCCACGCCCTCACTGAAGAGCACGGCCGTCTCCACGCTCGAGACACCCATGAGGATCACGCTGGCGCGCAGCGCGGCGACGGTGGTCGTCGAGAAGGTCGCCCAGAGGTCGAAGGCCGCGGTGCCCGCCGCGTCCAGCGAGCTTGCGATCTCGACGCGAATGGACAGCGCAGCGGCGGTCCAAGCGTCCGAGATGGTGGCACCGGCCATGACACCGTCGGTCCGTGCGGCCTCGATGGCCACCAGGAGCGTGGTGAAGGTGGCGTCCAGGTTCACGTCCGTGGCACCCGAGGCCGCGAGCTCGGCCTCCATGGCGGCCTGCACGGAGACCGCGCGCGACAGCTCGGCGTCAGCGACCAGCTGCGCGTACAGCGCCGGCGCGACGTCGAGCGCGGTGGCCTCGAGGCGCATGGCCTCGGCGCCAGCGTGGGCGCTCACGGCCCACGTCTCGGACGACAGGCTCCCCGAGGTGCGAGCCTCGACGAGAGCCGCCTCGTAGGCGGCGCGCGCCTCGGCGGTGGCGGACACGCTGGTGGCAGCGTCGAGCGCGGCGACCTCATCGGCCTGGGCGTTGGCGCGCGCGGTCACGTAGGTGTTGAAGGCGCTGTCGCTCTCGTCCGTGAGGACCGTCGCCTCGGCGTCGATGCGCGCCTCGAGGGCCGCGCTGACGTCGGCCAGCGTGGATGCGGTCTCGCTGCCCGCGGCGAAGGTCGTGGCGGCCTCCGTGCCCACGTGGGCGCGAACCGCCTCATGCGAGCAGGCGTCGCAGGACGTGGACGCGCTGAGCGACTCGAACACCGCTGCCTCGAGCGACGTCTCTTCGTTCATGGGCTCTGCGGTCATCTCGCCGTCCGCCTCGACGAGCAACACCACGGAGGCGCGGTTCGTTCCGTCCGTGGCTTCGAGCAGCAGGTGACTGCCCGCGCTCAACTCGACCGGGCTCTCCACGCGGTAGCGACCGTTCGCTGTGGTCATGGTGGCGTCCATCTCGACGGGCTCACGCGAGCCATCGCTCGTGATGGTGGAGGCCGTCACGGTGGTGCTGCTGTCGTCCAGGTTGGACTCCACGCGGCCTTGCGCGACCAGCTTGGGCGCGCCGTTGCTGGAACCGGAGTCACAGCCGGCTGCGCCCGTGAGCGACAACAGAACCGTGAGGAAAGAAAGAGTGCGTTGTGTATAGGTCATCAGTAAGAGGTCTCCTGACGCCCACCTCTGCACGCCGCGTGCCGTACTTCCCATGCGCGTTTCGCGCCTGCAGCAAGCCTCCGCGTTGCCCTGTGGCGGGCGCGGCCTCCAGAGTGACCGGCCCTAGTCCATCTTATTGATGGGCGTTCGAGCTCTCCCCGCCCAGCAGCTTGCGGTGCAGCAAGATGGCGAACAGGCCCACCAGGAAGCCACCGATGTGCGCCCACCACGCCACCCCGCCGCTCGAGAAGCCCCCCGTAGACAAGAGGCCGTACACCAGCTGCAGCGCGAACCACACGAAGATGAACACGAAGGCCGGCACCTCCACGAACAGCGCCAGCGGAATGGGCACCAGCGTGAGCACCGGCGCGCGCGGGTGCAGCACCACATAGGCCGCCAGCACGCCGCTGATGGCGCCCGACGCGCCCACCATGGGGACCGTGCTGCTCGGGTCCACCAGCACCTGGAAGAGCGCCGCGCCGAGGCCCGCGCCCAGATAGAAGAGCAGGAACGGCACGCGCCCGAGCTCGTCCTCCACGTTGTCACCGAAGACGTGCAGGAACCACATGTTGCCCAGCAGGTGCAGCCCGCCGCCGTGCAGGAACAGGCTGGTGATGGGCGTGACCAGCGCGCCCAGCGAGCCGCCCTCGGAGCGGGGCAGCGTGAGCCCGCCGCCGCTGAGCACGGAGGGCACCACCCCGTAGCGCGTGAGCATGACCGTGGCCGCCTCGGTGGACAGCATGAGCTCGTAGGCGAAGATGGCCGCGCTGAGCGCGATCAGCGCCCACGTGACGACCGGCCTTCGGCGCGTCGGGTTCATGTCACGCAGCGGGAGCACCCGGGCATGTGAATCCGTTCCGCGCGTACATGCAACCCGAACCCACGAACCATCCACCCTGAGGCCTGGCGTGCGACCATTTGCCGCATGCCGCGATGGGTATGGCGGCGCTACGTTGTGGGCATGAAAACGCGTCCCCCCCGCCTCCTCGGTCTCTCCCTGCTCGCCCCGCTCGCGCTGGTTGGCGCCTGCGGCGATGCCGCTCCCCGGCAAGACGTGAGCCTCACGTTCCGCGCCACCATGGGCAGCGAGACCTTCGCCTGTGGCCAGCCTTTCACCGGGCTGGGCGTGACGGGTGACCAGACCCTCACGGTGAGGGACGCCCGCATGTACGTGCACGACGTCCGCCTGGTGACCGCCGCGGGCGACGAGGTGGCGCTCGAGCTCGGCGAGAACGCCTTCCAACACCAGGGCATCGCGTACCTGGACTTCGCCGACAGCAACGACACCGGCTGCGAGGGCAACCCCGAGACGCGCCTGGTGATCGAGGGCAGCGCGCCCGAGGGCGACTACGTGGGCGTGCGCTTCACGGTGGGCATGCCCTTCGAGCAGAACCACCAGGAGGCCTCGGTGGCGGCGTCGCCGTTGAACATCACCGACATGTTCTGGGCGTGGCAGAGCGGCTACAAGTTCATCAAGCTGGACGGCGCGAGCACCGGCGTGCCCACCTGGCGCTTCCACCTGGGCAGCACCGGCTGCGTGGGCGACCCCATGGCGGGCGGCGTGACCAGCTGCACGGCCCCCAACCGCTTCGACGTGGAGCTCATGGGCATGGACCTCGCAGCCGACAGCATCCGCTTCGACATCGCCGAGCTGGTGTCCGACGTGGATCTCGACACGTTCACCCCGGAGACGCCTCCCGGCTGCATGTCGGGCGCGATGGACCCGGACTGTACGGAGTACTTCGAGGCGCTGGGCCTCCCCCACGCCAGCAGCCCGGCCGGCGTGCAGCGTGTGTTCACCGTAGACTGACAGCGTGATCTCCCGCACGCGATGGCGCCGCACCGTGCAGCCAACCCCTCCGCATCCTCGAGCGCCATGGCTCACGCTGGCCCTCACGCTGGCCCTGGTGGCGCTGCAGGGGGGCTGCGGCTCGGATAGCTATGAGCTGGACCTCCCGCGCGGCTTCCCCGAGCCGCGCGTGCCGGCGGACAACCCGCTGAGCGAGGCCAAGATCGAGCTGGGCCGCTTCTTGTTCTACGACGTGCGGCTGAGCGCCAACCAGACGCAGTCGTGTGGGAGCTGCCACCGGCAGGAGCTCGCGTTCACCGATGGACTGCCGCACGCCGTGGGGTCCACGGGCGAGCACACCGCGCGCGGCTCCATGGCGCTGGGCAACGCGGGCTATGCCGCCACGCTCAACTGGGCCAACCAGGCGGTGGTCACTCTCGAGATGCAGGCGCGCATCCCGCTCTTTGGCGTGGAGCCCGTGGAGCTGGGCCTCGGCGGCATGGAGCAGGTGCTGGAGCAGCGCTTGCGCGCCGACCCGAGCTACCCTGCGATGTTCGCCGCGGCCTTTCCGAGCGAAGACGACCCCATCACCGTGCAGAACGTGCTGCGCGCGCTGGCCTCGTTCGAGCGCGCGCTGCTGACCGGCGACTCGCCCTACGACCGCTACCAGGCCGGCGACACCACCGCGCTCTCGGACTCGGCCCGGCGCGGCATGGAGCTGTTCTTCAGCGAGAAGGTGGAGTGCTTCCACTGCCACGGCGGCTTCAACCTGTCGGGCTCGGTGGACCACGAGGGCAACTTCTTCGACCAGTCCTTGTTCGCCAACAACGGCCTCTACAACGTGGACGGCATCGGCGGGTACCCGGCCGCCAACACGGGCCTGTTCGAGATGACCGGCGACCGCCTGGACATGGGGCGCTTCAAGCCGCCCACGCTGCGCAACATCGCGCTGACGGCGCCCTACATGCACGACGGCTCGCTGGCCACGCTGGAAGCGGTCATCGACCACTACGCGCGCGGCGGCACGCTGACGCCCGAGGGGCCCAACGCGGGCGACGGGCGCCTGAGCCCGCTGAAGAACGGCTTCATCAGCGGCTTCGTGTTGAGCGAGCAAGAGCGCGCCGACCTGCTGGCGTTCCTGAACGCGCTGACCGACGAGACCTTCGTCACCGACCCGCGCTTCAGTGATCCGTTTTCGGCGCCGCCCGCGCCTTGAGCGCGCGTCGTGGGCCCGCGCTGCCCGTGGGCTGCTTGGTGGCCTTCTTGGCGGGCGTGGACGTGACCAGCGCCGCATGCATGCGCGCCGCCTGAGCGTGGGTGAGCGCGATGGCCAGCGCGTCGGTGGCGTCGATGCCGGGCAGCTCGCCGGGAGGCAGCCCCAGCATCGCGCCCACGATGCGCGCCACCTGCGTCTTGTCGGCCGCGCCCTTGCCCACGATGGAGCGCTTCACCACGGCGGGCGGATAGGGGTGCACCGCGAGCCCCGCCTGCGCGATGGCCAGCAACACCACGCCACGCGCGTGCCCCAGCTTGAGCGCCGCGTTCGGGAACTTCGCCATGAAGATGTCCTCCACGGCGGCCGCTTGCGGCGCGTGCTCGGCGATCAGCGCCACGAGCCCCGTGTGGATGAGCAGCAGCCGCTCCTCGAGCGGCGCCTTCTCACCGGCGGTGAGCGTGCCCGCTGTGATCAGGCGCAGGCGCGTGCCGTCCCGCTCGATGATTCCGTAGCCCGTGCGCACGGAGCCGGGATCCACGCCGAGGACGCGCAGGGTGGCCATCAGGCGGCGCAGCCCGGGGTGGGGACAACGCCGGGGGCGGGAGGGTGCTGGCTCATGCTGGGTGGTGTAACCCACGGGCCGCGTGGTCGGTCAAGCAAGCGACAACGCTACCGGTCGCCCCGCCGGCGCTGTGGTAGTCTCCCCCGGTGCGCACGCTGGACGCTGGCCCCCTCCTTCACCCCGTTCGAGCTTGGCTCGCGGCAGTCGCCGGCGCGGCGCTGATCACCGGCTGCGGAGGCAGCCAGGCCCTGGGCCCCGCGCACGACACCGCCCGCGCCTATGCCGATGCGGTGCGGCGCGGTGACGCCGAGGCCGTGTACGCCCTGCTGGACGCCGAGACGCGCGCGAGCCTGACACTCGACGACCTGCGCGCCCAGATGGCCGAGGCGCCGGAGGAGCTGCGTGAACAGGCCACGGCGGTGGAGGCCGCGCTGGATGACCCGCAGCTGGTGGAGACGCGCGCGAGCGTGCCGCTGCGCACCGGGCAGCACGCGGTGCTGGTCATCGAGGGGGAGCGCTGGCGGCTGGTGGGCACGCTGCTGGACGCGGTGTCGCTGGCCACCCCGGAGGACGCAGTCATGGCGTTCCGCAGCGCGCTCGAGCGCCGCAGCCTCAGCAGCATCGGCCGCATCCTGGCGCGGGCGCCACGCGCCGAGATCGACGCGCAGATCGAGCGCTTCCTGCTGGACACCGAGGACCAGCCGGCGCTCGACGTGGACATCCAGGGCAACGAGGCCACGGTGCGCACGGCCAGCGGGCGAGTGATCCGCATGGTGCGCGAAGCTGGCGAGTGGCACGTGCTCAGCGTGGAGTGATGCAACGATGACGAGCATGACCAATAGGGCCTGGCTCGCGATGCTGCTCGGGACGAGTGTGCTCGCTGGCTGTGGCAGCGAAGAGCCCCCGCCGGTGGACGACGGTACCTTCCGCCCCGTGGTGGAGCTGGGTCGCCACAGCGTCACCGTGCAGGACACGCGCCAGGTGGTGCCGAGCGACGGGCTGCCCGCCGAGACCGTGCCGCAGCACTCCAACAACAACCTGGACGTCATTCGCCACGCGGGCCGCGTGTTCCTGGCGTGGCGCACGGCGCCCAACCACTTCGCCAACCCCGACACCATCCTCTACGTGGTGAGCAGCGAGGACGAGGTCACCTGGCGCTACGAGACCGAGTACGCCATCGGCACCGACCTGCGCGAGCCCCGCTTCCTGGCGGTGGGCGACACGCTGTTCCTGTACATGAGCGTGCTGGGGGTGAGCGAGACGCAGTTCCAGCCCATGGGCGTGCGCTATGCGCGGCTCGACGCGGGCCAAGCGTGGAGTGCGCTCACTGAGCTGTACGGCGATGACACGCTGCTGTGGCGGACCACCACCGTGCCGGACGGCCGCCACTTCATGACGGCGTACAACGGCGGCGAGAACGAGTACCTGTTCAACGGCGAGCCGCTGCAGGTGCACTTCCGCACGAGCCTCGACGGGGTGAGCTGGACCCCGGCCGATCCGGATGGTTCCATGGTCTACGAAGGCGGCGGCAGCGAAACCGCGTTCGCTTTTGCGGAGAGCGGCGAGCTGTTTGCCGTCATCCGCAACGAGGCTGCGGACACCGAGGGCTTGGGAAGCCGCGTCTGCCGCGCGCCGGCCGACGACCTGGGCAACTGGACGTGCAACGCCGACTTCAAGAAGTACGACTCGCCGTTCATGTTCGAGTACGACGGCGAGGTCTACCTGCTGGGCCGCCGCAACCTCACCGAGACGGGCTTCTTCGGCGCCGAGGGCCTCACCAACGCGGTGGTCGCGTCCCTGCGCTACGTGGCGGCGCCCAAGCGCTGCAGCCTGTGGCGCATCGTGCAGGACGAGCTGCGCGTGGCGTACATCACGGACCTCCCCAGCAACGGGGACACCTGCTTCCCGAGCGTGATCGCGGGCAGCGAGCCTGGCGAGTTCTTCGTGTACGACTACAGCTCGGATCCCGAGGGCGAGCCCCTGGCGTGGCGTCCTGGGCAGCTGGGCAACACCCAGATTTACCGTCACGTGCTTCGTTTCCGCCGCCGCTGAGCCGCATGGCCGCGCAAGGCGCTTGGCGTGGCCAGCACGGTCCGCTTCGTGTTATGCGAACCGGATGATGAAACGCACGACGAAGCGGCACCGGCTCGCGGCCGCCCTCTTGGCGCTGACCGCGCTCGGCCTCGCGGGCCCCTCGACTCACAGCGTCCTCGCGCAGCGGGCACGACGCCCCGCGCCGCCCAGCGGTGGAGAGAGCTCGCTCTCGCAGCTGCCGGTGGTCCGCGAGCGGCTCAGCAACGGCATGCGCGTGGTCATGAGCCCCGACCGCAGCATCCCCACCGTGGCGGTCGCGCTCTACTACGACGTGGGCTCGCGCAACGAGGTGCGGGGCCGCTCGGGCTTCGCGCACCTCTTCGAGCACATGATGTTCCAGGGGTCGGCCAACGTCCGCAAGGGCGAGCACTTCACCTACATCGACAGCCGCGGCGGCGACATGAACGGCACCACCAGCACCGACCGCACCAACTACTACGAGACGCTCCCCAGCAACGAGCTGGCGCTGGGCCTGTGGCTGGAAGCAGACCGCATGCGCTCGCTGGCCATCACCGCCGAGAACTTCGAGAACCAGCGGCAGACCGTGAAGGAGGAGCGGCGTCAGAGCTACGACAACCGCCCCTACATGAACAGCATCCTGCGCATCAACGAGCTGGCCTACGGCGACTACTGGCCGTACGCGCACTCCACCATCGGCGACATGGCCGACTTGGACAACGCCACGCTGGGCGACGTGCAGGCCTTCTTCGACGCGTACTACCCGCCCAACAACGCGGTGCTCAGCATCGCCGGCGACTTCGACCCGGCCGAGGCCATGGTGCTGGTGCGTCAGTACTTCGAGGGCATCTCGTCGCGCCCGGTGCCGGCGTACAACCCGGGGCCCATCAACCCGCAGACGGCCGAGATCGTGGAGACCATGACGGACCCGCTGGCCCCGTTCCCGGCGTTCCACGTGAACTACCGCATCCCGCCCAACCGCGAGCCCGACCACTACGCGCTCGAGATGCTGGCGCTCATCCTGGGTGACGGCGACTCGTCGCGCCTCTACCGCGTGCTGGTGAAGGAGCGCGAGATCTGCCAGCAGCTGCAGGTGGCCACCGACGACCAGCGCGGCCCGGACCTGTTCTCGGTCTTCGGCATCATGGCGGGTGACCACCAGCCCGCCGAGGCGCGCCAGGTCATCTACGACACGCTGGCCGAGGTGGCCTCGGGCGGCGTCACCGAGCGCGAGCTGCAGAAGGCGCGCAACCGCGTGGCCTCCTACTTCGTGTTCGGCATCCAGAGCAGCCTCGAGCGCGCCCAGCGCCTGGCCGAGTACGAGATGTACTACGGCAACGCCGAGCTGCTGCGCACCGAGATCAACCTCTACAACGCGGTCACGCGCGCGGACATCCAGCGCGTGGCGAACACCTACTTCGGGACCACGCAGCGCACCGTGCTGGACGTGCTCCCCCCGGCCGCGGCCAGCACGACCGGAGGCAACCCGTGAACCCCATGCATCTCATTCGCCGCGCACGTCGCGCGCCCTTGGCCATCGGCCTCTTGCTCTCGCTCGGCACCGTGGCGGGGGCCTGCAACCGCGAGCAGGGGCCGCCCCCCGAGTACCCGCCGCTCGACAGCGTGGAGGGCACCGAGACCGCCGAGACGGAACCCGAGCCGGAGCCGGAGCCGGAGGCCCCGCGTGAGCCCGCCCCCGCGGGCGGCACGGCGCGCGACATCGCGTTCCCGGCCATCGCGCGCTCCACGCTGCCCAACGGCCTCGAGCTGAACACCGTCAGCAGCACGCAGCTGCCCGTGGTGTACCTGCAGCTGGTCATTCGCAGCGGCGGCGAGACCGACCCGGCGGACCTGCCGGGCCTCGCTGGGCTCGTGGCCGACATGCTCAAGGAGGGCACCACGCGCCACACCAGCGCCGAGCTGGCCGAGGAGATCGAGTTCCTGGGCGCCGACATGGTGGTGGGCGCCACCTCCGAGAACCTGGTCATCACGTTCCGCGCCCTGAAGGAGCACCTGCCGCAGGCGCTCTCGCTCATGGCCGAGGTGGCCATGCAGCCGGTGTTCGATGCCGAGGAGCTCGAGAAGCTGCGCCGCCGCGAGCTGGACCGGCTGGAGCTCAGCCAGCAGGACCCGCGCTTCCTGTCCACGCGTGCCTACTACCGCGCGCTGTACGGGGCGCACCCCTATGGCCGCGTGGACACCACGCCCGACGCCGTGCGCGCCGTGACGCAGGCCAACCTGATCGCGTGGCACCGCACGCACGTGGTGGCCAACAACGCCTACCTGGTGGTGGTGGGCGACGTGACCGCCGCCGACGTGAGCCGCCGCGCCGGCCGCGCCTTCAGCCGCTTCCGCCAGGGCACCGTGCCCGAAGTGAGCTACCCCGCGCCGCCCACGCGCACCGAGCGCGAGATCATCATCGTGGACCGTGAGGGCTCGCAGCAGACCTCCATCCGCGTGGGCAACCTGGCCATCGCGCGCCAGCACGACGACTGGGTGCCGCTGCAGGTGGCCAACCAGGTGCTGGGCGGCAGCGCCTCGTCACGCTTGTTCATGGACCTGCGCGAGCGTCGCAGCCTGACCTACGGCGCCTACTCGTATGTGGAAGAGCGCCAGCAGGTGGGCTCCTTCACCGTGGGCGCCGCCGTGCGCACCGAGGTCACCGCGCAGGCCATGGAGGCGCTCTTCGAGCACCTGGTGGCCATCTCGAGCGAGGCCCCCGGCAACGAAGAGACCGACCTGGCGCGGCGCTTCCTGAGCGACTCGTTCCCGCTCAGCATCGACACGCCCGGCAAGGTGGCTGGCTTGGTGAGCGACCTGCGCGGCTACGGCCTGCCGGACGACTACTGGGAGAGCTTCCGCACGCGCATCCGCTCGGTCACCCCCGAGCAGTCGCTGGCCGCGGCGCGCGCGCACGTGCACCCCAGCCAGATGGTGGTGGTGCTGGTGGGCGAGGCCTCGCAGATCGCAGAGCCCATGCGCGCCTATGGCGCGGTGACCATCACCAACACGGCTGGTGAGGTGGTGCGGCGGCTGCCCGCAACGGGCCGGCCCGCGCGCTGAGGGAGAATCCCCGCCTGCGAGCGCGATGCTCGCGGGCGGCACGTTTCGAACGGCACCCGCATGGACCTCGACGAGACACGCACCCTGCTCGCGCTGGCCGAAGAGGGCAGCGTGTCTGGCGCCGCCGAGCGGATGGGGGTCTCGCGGGCCACCGTGCGGCGCAGGCTGGCTGCGCTCGAGGCGCGCGTGGGCGTGTCTCTGGCGCGCAGCACCGAGGCCGGCGTGGAGCTCACGGCGGCGGGCGAGCTGTATGCACGGCACGCACGAGCGCCGGTGCGGGAGCTCGAGGCCATCGGCCAGCTGGCCGAGCGCGCGGGTCAGGACCCGGCCGGCACTCTCGACGTGGCCCTGCCGGTGGGGGCGTCACGGCGCCTAGGCCCGCTCTTCGTGCGGCGCTTGCTGACCGCGTGGCCCGAGCTGCGCGTGCGCCTGCGCGCCACGCCCGACCCGGTGAAGCACCTCAGCCACGGCGCCGACGCCGCGCTCACGCTCACGCTGCCCACGGCGGGGGAGCTGGTGGTGGTGGCCATCGGGCGCATCACCACGGGGCTCTACGGCAGCCCCGACTACGTGGCGCGCATGGGCCAGCCCCGCTCGCTCGGCGACCTCGCGCAGCACACCCTGCTGCACACCATCCTGGACGCAGAGGCGGCGCCGCACACGCTCGCCCAGCACAGCGAGGTGCGCTGGCCGCTGCGCGCTGGAGGCGACGTGAGCGTGACGCCGCGCATCCACTCCACCGACAACGAGTTCATCCAGGGCTGCGTGGCCGACGGCATGGGCATCGCCATCCTGCCCGACTACGCCGCCCGGGGGCTGGTGCCGCTGCTCTCCGACGCCGTGGGCCTCGCGGCGACGGTGTGGGGTGTGACCACCCGCGCGGGCACTCACCTGCCGAGAGTGCGCGCGGGGCTCGAGGTGGCCGCGCAGCTGTTCGCGGAGGGGCTGGGTTGACGTGGGCCATCGATACTTCTTCAGCTGCGGGCTGATGCTGCTGCCGGCCATGGCCTGGAACGCGGTGCTCGCGGGGCACCTACCACCCGCTTTCCAGCCAGCCGAGTTCGATCGCGCGCTGCCACCCGGCTCGTGCTCACCGAGAACGTCCTCCGAGTCTTCGCGCTCGGGCTGCCCTTCTTCATGCCGCTCGGTGCATCGACGAAGGTTCAACGCCTAGGCCTCGGCCTCTTCGTGGTGGGCACGCTCGTGTACTTCGCGAGCTGGCTCCCGCTGGTCCTGGCGCCTGAGTCGGCGTGGTCCACTAGCGCGCTGGGATTCCTCGCGCCCGCCTACACGCCTGCGCTCTGGCTCGCAGGGCTGGGCCTCACGGGGCGGGAACTCTTCATTGGGAAGGCCTACCGCCCGTGGATGTACTTCGCCCTCTCAGCGGCCTTCGTCGCGGCGCACGTCACGCACGCGGCGATCATCTACGCGCGCAACCACTGAGGACTGCAAGGGCCGTCACGGCGCGATGCGCGTCTCGATCCCGAAGCCGAGCATGAGGCGGTTCTGGGCCGCGCCACTGAGGGGTCCGTCGAACGCATGCTCGAATTCCGAGTCGATGCGCACGTGGATGTTCTCGGTGACCGGGAGCACCAGCCGCAGCGAGACGAACCCGCCGGTGAAGCGGTAGTCCACGCCTGTCTCGGCGCGCGCTGCCTGGTGGCGAGCCCCGAGCCCGAGCTGGAGGCCCACGCGCTCGTTGTCGAGTACGTGGACACGCAGCGCGCCTCCGAGGTGCGGGCCCACGGACGCGAGCTGGTCGCTGTTGATGGTGGTGGCCCCGCCGAGGATCTCGGCCGAGAAGATCCAGTAGTACATCCCGACAGCCGCCTCGAGCTGGTAGCCGAACGAGCCGCCGCCGAGGTTCAGGCTGGAACCGAGCCCCACGCCCACGTAGAGGCCGAGCTCACGCTCGTTGACGATGGGCTCGGGCTCCGGGGTGACCACGGGGGCCGGAACGGGCTCGGGGGCGGCCATCAGCGCGGGGGGCCCACTCTCGAGCGAAGCGGGCACTGGCGCGCCTTGCGCGAGGGCCGAGAGGGGAGCGAGGGCGAGCACGGAGAAGAAGATGGCGAGGTTTCGCATGCCCGGAACCTGGGACCCCCATGGTCGGCGGGAAACGGTCCAACCCGTGCCAGTAGCTGGAACGTTCTCGGCCAGTGGCGGGGGCCTGGAGTGCCCCCAAGAGGAGCTTTTGGCCGCTTACTCGAAGGGCTTGCGGCCCACGAGCTGCGCGACCTCTCGGTCTGGATCCGGGAGGAAGCCCTCAAAGAAGTGGAGCGTGGTCCAGCCCGCGAACAGCTCGGCCAGCTCGCCAGGCTGCAGCAGGAAGTCCGGGTTGTGCGGCCGCCCGTACCGGGTGTTGCGCTGGGTGAACGTCTCGTAGACCACGAGGCCGCCGGGCAAGATGGACGCTCGGAGGTGCGGCATGAGCGGGCGGTGCAGGTAGCGGAAGACCAGCGCCGCCGAGAACCGGCGCGCAGCCAGCGGGTCGCCGGTGCCAGCCTCGAGGTCCACCTGCCACGTCTCACCGGGCAGTCCCTCGGCGTGGAGCTGGTGCGCCACGCTGTCGAGCGCCTCCTGCGAGTGGTCCGCGAACACGACGGGCAAGCCCATGCGCGCCAGGAAGAGGCCGTTCCTGCCGCTGCCGCAGGCGAGGTCCACGATGGGTCCGAGCGCCGAGGCTTCGATCAGCGCGCCGAGATGCTCGTTCAGCAGCGGCGAGTGCACTAGCGCCCGCCGCGTTGGTCGAGAGCCGAGAGGAAGCTGACCAGCTCCTCGAGCAGCGCGCCATAGCGGCCGTACACGTCAGCGTCCGGCGGCATGCGTTCACCGAGCCGTCGGTAGAGCACGAGCTCCGCGTCCATTCCCTCGGGACGACCGGGAATGACGATACCGTGACGTGAGAAACGGTGCGAGGCCGCTTGAACGAGTGCTGCCTCCGCCGTGCGCCGGTCCGAAGCGACATCTCGCAGACCAGCGAGAACACAATCCGCTCCGGGCAGGTCGCTGAGCGCATCGAGACCATCGGTGACGGTGTCGGGGTCCACGGGGCGTCGCACAGCGTCGAGTGTAGGCAGCTGGGCTTCAGCGGTCGAGGGCTGCATGCGCACTCCGCGCAGCCCCCCGCGCCAGCTGCACGAAGGCGCTCACCACCGGGTTGGCGCTGTCCGCGTGCGTGGCCAGGATGAGCGGCAGCGTGGTGCGCGCGGCCACCCGCACGTAGCGCACGCCCTCGGTGCGCATGGCCTCGAGCGAGGCCGGCACCAGCGCCACGCCCATGCCAGCAGCGGCGAGGTGCACGAGGGACGCCGCGTGACCCGCATGCGCGGCGACGTGCAGCGGGCGGCCCTCGGCCGCAGCCAAGCGGTCCACCAGCGCGCTCAGGCTGGAGCCGAGCCCCGGCGAGGGCAGCAACAGCGGCAGGTCCAGCAGCGCGGCCACCGTGATGCGCTTGCGGTGCGCGAGCGGGTGGTCCTCCGGGAACACCGCTATCAGCGGCTCTTGCGCCAGCACCCGGCCCTCGATGCGCGGCGGAAGCGCGCCGCTGGGCCGCACGAACGCGGCGTCCAGCTCGCGCTCCTCGAGCGCATGCAGCAGCGCAGCCGTGGACCGCTCCACCAGCTCCACCCGCACCTGCGGCCGTTCTTGGCGCAGCGCGCGCACCAGGCTGGGCACCAGCGGGTGGAACGTGGCGGAGGGCGACGAGCCCAGCCGCAAGCGCCCCTCGAGGCCGCCCGCGAGCCCACGCGCGCGCATGACCAAATCGTCGAGCTCCACCAGGAGCCGGCGCGCGTCGGCGGCCACCATGCCCGCCGCGTCGGTGGGGTGCATGCGCCGCCCCTGCCGCACGAAGAGGCGCACGCCCAGGTCGTCTTCCAGCTCGGCGATGGTGCGGCTGAGCGCGGGCTGCGCCACGTGGATGCGGCGCGCGGCCTCGCGCACGCCACCGGCGTCCAGCACGGCGAGGAACTGGCGCAGGCGGCGGGTGTCGACGTTTGATATCTCCACGGTATCAACTGGTATCTAACCGATATTGGCCGGCGCTCAAAGTGGACCGCACAGTGAGCGGCATGAACACACAGCAGAGCTTCGACGCCGGCCGCTCCTTCGACGCGGCCCAGTACCAACAGAACGCCTCCTTCGTGCCGGCCCTCGGCGACGTGATCCTGGGCTGGCTCGCCCCTCAGCCGGGAGAGCACATCCTGGACCTGGGCGCCGGGGACGGCGTGCTCACCGAGAAGCTGGTGGCCGCCGGCGCGCACGTGGTGGCGGGTGACGCCTCGCCCTCCATGGTGGCCGCCGCCAAGGCGCGGGGGCTCGACGGGCGCTTGATCGATGGCGAAGCGCTCGACTTCGACCAGGCCTTCGATGCCGTCTTCTCGAGCGCGGCGCTGCACTGGATGCCGGACGCGGCGCGGGTCTCGGCGGGTGTGTTCCGTGCGCTGCGCCCGGGTGGCCGCTTCGTGGCCGAGGCCGGTGGCTTCGGCTGCGTGGCCGCCGTGCGCGTGGCGCTGGCCGACGCCATGGAGCGCGCGGGCGTGGACGCTACGGGGGCGCACCCCTGGTACTTCCCCACCGCCGAGCATCACCGGGGCGTGCTCGAGCGCGCGGGCTTCGTGGTGGACGAGATCGTGGTGGTGGCGCGTCCCACGGTGGTGCCAGCGGGCTTTGGCGCGTGGCTCGAGACCTTCGCGAAGGCACAGCTGGCGCGCGTCCCCGCGGAGCAGCGCGCCCACGTGTTGCGCTGGGCCACCCTGCGCCTCGAGGCCACGCTGCGCGACGAGCAAGGGCGTGATGTCGCGGACTACACACGCCTGCGCTTCATCGCGCGGCGGCCGGCGGAGGCGTGAGCGCACGGCTCGCGGTGTCACCGGGCTCGAGTCGAGCTGGCGGTGCTGCGAGCCTGCCGATGTCCGGAGTTGTGCTCCACACCGAAGGTGCGGATGCCTTGACGCCCGAGTGGAGTGCCGCTAGCTTGCGTTTGGTTGAACGTGTTCAACGAACAAGCAAAGCCCTGCGCATGACC
The DNA here is from genome assembly GCA_016706685.1 of Sandaracinaceae bacterium. Classification (NCBI taxonomy): domain Bacteria; kingdom Pseudomonadati; phylum Myxococcota; order Polyangiales; family Sandaracinaceae; species Sandaracinaceae bacterium. Next base: position 369,590 of record JADJJE010000003.1, read on the forward strand.
CGCAAACCCGAGCTCGAAGCGCCAACCGCCGACACCCCGCTGAACCAGCGCGAGGCCGCCAAGCTGGCCACGCAGCAAGCCGTGCTGGCGGCCGCGCGCGACAGCTTCGAGGAGCTGGGCTTCGAGCGCGCCAACCTGCGCGAGATCGCGGCGCGCGCGGACGTCTCGGCCGGCACGGTGCTGCACTACTACGGAGACAAGCGCGGCCTCCTGCACGCCGCGCTCTTCGAGGAACTGGACGCGGCGCTCGACCACGCCATCGCCGCGGCACAGGCGGCTCCCACGCTGCTTCGGCAGCTGAACGCGCTCACCCGCGCGGTGTTCGCCTACTACAAGGCGCGCCCCAGCCTCTCACGCGTGGCGCTGCGCGAGTCGCTCTTCGCCGACCCACCTTGGGCAGAGCGCTTTGCCGCGCAGACCACGCGCGTGAGCCAGGCCATCGCGCTGCTGGCCGGGGCCGCGCGCACCCGCGGAGAGCTGCCCGCCAGCACGGACCCCACGCTGCTGTCGGTCACCTACCTGTCCATCTTCTACTTCGCCCTGATCGCCTGGGTGCAGCAGACCGTCGCCGACCCCGAGGCGCTGGTCGCGGTCCAGCTGCGCCACCTCATTCACCCTCCGGAGAACACACCCGATGAGCCCCAGCCTGTTCCGAGACGACGCCGCGCGTGAGCGCATGGAGGCCTGGTACGAGCGCGTGCGCGAAGCCATCCCGACGCCGACCACCAGCCAGACGCTCACTACCAGCTTCGGCGCAACGCACGTGCTGAGCGCGGGCCCCGAAGACGGCCCGCCGCTGGTCGCGCTGCACGGCGCCATGGCCAACTCGGCGCTGCTGCTGCGCGAGCTGTGGCACCTGACCAAGGAGCTCCGCGTCCACGTGGTGGACGTGCTGGGCCAGTCCGTGAAGAGCGCGGACGCCGCGCTGCCGGTCAAGGGCGACGCCCACGGGCGCTGGGTGGGCGAGGTCATGGACCAGCTCGGGCTCGAGCACGCCAACGTGCTGGGCGTGAGCTGGGGAGGCTTCGCCACGCTGCGCTTTGCCGCGCTCGCGCCCGAGCGCATCGAGCGCATGGCGCTGCTGGTGCCGGCGGGTGTGGTGAACGGGAAGGTGCTCGAGGGCATCTTCAAGATGGGCATCCCCATGGCGCGCTTCCGGCGATCCCCCACCCAGGCCAACCGCGAGCGCTTCCTGGGGAACCTGCTCACCACCACGGACGACGACTGGAGCGACTACCTGAGCGACGCCTTCCAGAGCTACCGCATGAACATGAGCATTCCGCCGCTGGCGAAGCCCGCAGAGTTCGCGCCGCTGCGCGCGCCGGTCATGGTGATCGCGGCGGCGAACGACTACAGCTTCCCCGGAGACCGCCTGCTGGCGCGCGCCAAAGAGTTGTTCCCCACGCTCACGCACAGTGAGCTGCTGCCTGGCGCCAAGCACAGCCCACCCACCACGGACGAGTTCCGGGAGTGGCTGGCCGGCAGGCTCGGCGCGTTCTTCGCGGGCGCCTGAGCCTCATGGAGCGGGGGCGCTGCTCAGTCACCCGCGCGTGACGGGCAGGCCCAGGTGACGCGCCAAGTGATGGGCCACGTGCGGGAACGGCGCGCTGAGCGGCTCCCGGAGGCTCAGGCGCTCACCCCCGTGCAGCGTCACCCCAACGGTGCCCACGTCCATCCCGGCGATGTCGACGGTGCCCAAGAACACGCTCGCGATCGCCTCGCGTGGCACCTGCCGCTCGCGGCCGTTGCGCAGCGCCACCACGAGCCCGCTCGGGTGCAACGTGAGGCGCACCAGCTCACGCCGCGCCGCGCGCAGCGGGAAGGCCACCAGCGCGAAGAGCAGGAACCCAACCAGCAGCGTGGCGCCCACCGCGCCAGCCACGTCGTCGTGGGTCACCGGGGCGGTCTGCGTCTCCAGCGAGTGAAGCGCGCCGCCCGCGAGCCCCAGCGTGATGCCCGCCGGGAACAGCAGCGAGAACCAGTCGGTCCACGCGGGCAGCCGATAGCGACGGTGCCACGTGTGCTCCGACCAGGGGGAAGCCACCCACCCGGACGCGCGTGGAGCGGGCTGCGGCCTGCGCGCCATCACCCAGCACGCCACGGTCGCGAGCGCCCCCAAGAACCCGAGCACCAGCATGGGCGTGGCCGAGTCCCACGCAGCCGGCCCCTCGTAGGTCATGAACGACAGGCCCACGGCCAGCAGACCCAGCGCGGAGAGCAGCGCCATCAGCCCAGCGAGTATCAGCCAAGCGCCGCGCATGGAGCGCTGGAGCGGCGAGGGACCGTCGTCGGCGCGGGTGGGCCGCCCGGGCTGTGGCGTGCTCAAGAACTCGTCTCCACCGGGGGAGACTAGCTCACACACGCCTGGACACGCTGGTGAACCCGCAAGCCGTGTGCCTGCGGCAGCCGCGATGCGCGGGACGCGCTAGTCTGGCGCCGTGCAGCTGCTCACTCTGGCCCTAGGGGTCGTTGTCTTGGTCGCGGTCTTCGCGGTGCCCTGGTGGGTGCTCGGGAGGGCGCGTCGCGCGTCCTCGACGCCGCGCCCTCCGCTTCAGCGCTTGGCCCTCGGCCTTGCCGTGACTGGCGTGGTGATCACCACCGCAGCGCCCGTGGTCACCGTAGTCCTGCTCGTCGGCAGCTTCAGCGCCGTGGCGGACGCAGACTCGAGCGCCAAAGCGACGCAGCTTGCGCGCGGCATCTCGACCGCGATGAACTGCGGTGCGTTCGCCATGCTGGGGGGCTGCGTGATCGCGGTGCTAGCGGGGTCGATCCTGCTATGGCAGCGGCGCGCTACGCCCGGCTGAGTGAGCCGCTGCGCGCCGCAGGTCGCCAGCCCGTGAGCGGCTCAGAGGCCGTACTCGACGCTGACCGCCACGCGGTACTGCACCTCCACCAGCACCGGGTGGCGCAGCACGGGCGCCTCCACCACCAGGCTCAGCAGGTCGAGCTGCACCGTGGCGCGACGCAGCACGGGGTAGCGCAGGCTGGTGGGCCGGATGGCCAGGTAGAGACCCGTGGCGCCCCGATCATCCAGCACCTGATCCTGCAGGAGGATGGAGACCCCCACGGCGACGGACGCGCTGACCCGGCCGCGTGCGAAGAGCAGCTCGCTGCCCACCGCGAGGTTGAGCACCCCGGTGGTGTAGTCCACGTCCAGCTCGCTGACGATCCAGTGGTCGCGGTCCACCAGCCCGAACACGCCGTAGCGGCCCCAGCGGCGCCCGGCACGGACGCCGTAGCCGAAGCGCGGCAAGACGGTGGAGCGGTCCTGCAGGTCGCCGAAGAACGAGCCGTGCAGCTCGGCGCCCAGCCACACGTCGCGCCTCTCAGCGCCGCTCGGGTTGGGATCGGCCTGCGCGGCCGCGGAACACGGAGCCAACAGGACCAGCGCCGCCAGCGCGAGGGCGCGGCGCGTCATACGGCCTCCGAGAGCAAGCTGCGCCGAGCACGGCGGCGCATGACCCCCACGACTGCCACGACCACCAGCGGGACGAGCGGCGCAGCAGGCACGTGCGAGCGCCGCGGCGCAGGCCCCACCGTGCACGACAGCACCGGCGTGGTGGGCGAGCGGCGCGCCAGCTCGAGCCAGGGCGAGTCGCAGTAGTCGTTGCTCTGTGTGCACGCGGTGTAGTCGCCGAGCGCCGCCGGGTCGGTGAGCGTGAGCCAGCGCGCAAGCACCTCGTCGAGCGCGGCGCGCGCAGGCGGGACGCCCTGCTCGGGCACGCGCAGAAAGGGCTCGAAGACCAGCAGCAGGTCGCTGCTGGCGTCCACCGCGGCCGCGTAGCGATCGCGGTTCTCGCCCTCGCCATCGGGGCCACAGCGGTCGGTGGCCTCCGAGTGCGCCATGCCGTCGCGCTCCTCGTCGTGGCGCCCTGCGAGCGGCGCCTCGAAGTTCATGACGTGCACCACGCCACGCATGTCGGCCGTGCGCAGCGAGTGCGCGAAGCTGTCCTGGAGCGTGTGCAGCGCGCGCCCCAGGTGGTAGGCCGGCCCCCACACCTCCACCTCGAACACGCCGTAGATGTCGAGGGTCACGTAGATCTCGTCCACCTCTGCCGCGCGGTCACCACCAGACAGCGTGGCCTCGTCCGCCACGTGCGTGAGGCTGGCCAGGATCTCGGCGCGACAGCCCCCGAGCGCGCTCGCGTTGCCCGCGTCGAAGTCGTCGGTGGCGGCGCGCAGGCAGTGCAGGTACTGCCCGCCAGGGTCGGCCTGCGCCGCACGCAGGGTCTGAGCGTTCGTGACGGAGTGGCCCTCGGTGTCGGGCGCCCGCGCCCCCATCACCACGCTGAAGAGGAAGAAGCGCGAGGCCCGGTCGAGCTCGCCGGCGTCACCCAGGTAGGCGTCGGCCACGCCCTCCCACTCTTCATCGGGGACGGCGCTGTCCGGAAAGCGCGGGAGCTGGTCCATGCTGCGCAGGAACGCGCTGGTGGCGATCTGCTCGTGGCAGCCCCGCGAGAACCCGGTGCGGATCTCGAACGCGCTGGCGTCGCCGGCCACCAGCGTGGCCAGCAGCCCGAGAGACAGCGCCCAGCCGCAGCGCCTCATGGCGCACCTCCCACGCCGAACTCGATGGCCAGGACGGTGCGGTACTCGATCTGCACGAGCGGGATGCGAGTGAGATCCGGCATGAGGAAGGTGAAGGTCAGCGGGTCGATCACCAGCATGCCTCCGCCCCGCAGCGGCACGCGCACGCCCGCCGGCCGGAAGTCGATGAACACCCCCACGGCGCCGGCGTTGTCCACCACGTTGTCGCGCAGCAGCACCGATGGGCCTGCGCTGAACGCGCCGCGCAGGTGGTCGTCGAAGTAGCGCACGTCGGCCCCGAGGCCCACGTTGAGCGCGCCCTGCAGCACCGAGTCGAAGGGGCGCCCCGCGTCTCCCTCGGCCACGATGGGCGCGAACCAGAACGTGGTGTCGAGCTGCAGGAAGACACCCAGCTTCCGCGGCGATGCGCCCCGGAAACCGAGCTTGAGCTCCGCGCCGAAGGTCAGCCCCTGCCAGGAGCCGTCGATGACATCGCTCAGGAACGCGCTGTGCACCCCGCCGCTGAGCCACCACGGCGGCGTCGCCGGAGCGGACGGTTCCGCCGCGGACACCGGAGGCTCGTCCGCGTCGGCCAGGGCGACCGACGCGCCGAAGGTCGCCCACGCCAGGAGGGCATGAGCCACGACACGTCGGAGCCCCACCACGCTCAGCGCCGCAGCCGGAACCTGCGGCGGCGCACCAGCAGGCCGAGCGCCAGAAAGGCCATCAGCCCGAAGGGCGTCTGGCTGCTGCCGCGCACCGAGCAGCCGCAGCCGCCGTCGCCCTCGCTCCCGTTTCCGTCGATGAGCGTGACCGTGGCGCTGTCGCCGGCACCCACGTCGTAAGCCGACGCATCCGCCACGAGGCGCAGCACGATGACCTCGTCGATCTCGTCGAGGTCGTCGTCCACCGAGAGGATCTCGACCGTGGCCGAAGCGCTGCCGGCGGGGATGGTCACCTCTCCGGAGAGGGCCTCGTAGTCCGCGCCCGTGGCCGTCCCCACCACGGTGTAGACTACGTCGAGCGCGGCCGACGTGTCGCCGGTGCGCACCACCGTGATGGTGGCGGTGGTGTCTGGCCCGCGCTCGTAGAGCACTCCGTCGGTGACCTCGAAGCTCACGTTCGGCAGGTCCGGGACGCAGGGCAGGCGCAGCGTCCAGCCGCGCAGGACGCCCTGCTGGCCCTCGACGGCGTCACGCACCGTCAGGGTCCAGACACCGTTGCGGGCCTTGCCGTCGAACGCGGAGAGCGGGTTGAACGGGAGGAACTCGCCCGACATCGCCGGGATGGTGGTCTCGCACAGGTCGGTCGCCACCACACCGTCTTCGTCGTCGAACGTGACGCTGAGGTCGTCGTTCGGGCAGTTCAGGTCGATGGCGCCCACGCCGGGACGGTACATGAGCGTGACGGCTGTTCCGTCCGGGTGGGTGAGGAGCAGCTCGAGGTCGCCCACGTACGGGTGGAGGATGTCGACGTCGAGGTCCACGTCCACCACGGTGTCGCTCGGGTCGCAGGCGCCCGGCAGCACGATCAGGCTGCTGGTGGTGACGCCCGTCGTGGTGGGCACGCTGAAGCGGAACCACGCGTCGTTGATCGGCGTGGCGCAGTTGGTGCCGAGCGGGGCCTCGCACTCGTAGGTCTGCGCGCGCGTGAGCACGGGCAGCGAGAGCGGGAGGAGGAGCGCCGACCCGAGCGCGAGGTTCTTGAGGGCGCGATTCATGGCTGACCTGCCAGCTGGAGGGGGAAACCTTGGGAGAAGACCGGGTCGGAGCTACCGGCCACGCGATGGACCGCGCCGATGAAGCCCATGTGGGCGCCGGGAACGGGCGAGGCCGGAGCATCGGCTTCGACGAAGTCGAGGTCGATCTCGAGCGAGCCGCTCGCATAGGGAGTCACGATGCCGCCCGCGCCTACGGGCACACGCCCCGCCACGAAGCCGGGGACGAAGCCGGCGACCGCGGTGCTGTTCTGCGAGACGTCGTAGGCCGTGAGCGAAGCCACCCCGCCGGCGAACGACCCCGGCACCGCGTTGCACGCGTAGGGAGTGGCCGTGCGATGCACGGGACGGAAGACGATCAGCTCCGTGGTGCCGGTGGCCGCGCTGTTGAGGAACGGCACGCGCCACTTGTTGGGCAGCGCTTCGCGGCGCGACGAGCCCGAGATGGGCCAGCCGCCGAGCCAACCATAGAACGTCATGTCGCCCGCGCTGAGCAGTGGGCTGACCTCGTGCAGCGCGATCAGCGGGCCGCCGTAGGAGAAGTCATCGTTGCGGTTGCGCACCTCGAAGGACCCCGAGAAGTTGTCGCGGTTCCCGAGGGCGCTAGACGCGATATCGTTCTCGGATACCGGGTGGTCGAGACACTGCGTCAGGTCGTCGATGACGATGTAGCCGCGAGCCACGCCGTCGCCCAGGGCGCGACCGCCGCAGCTGCCGCCCCACTCGTCCGTGGGCTGGCCCGTGTGGGCGGCGCGCAGGAAGGCGACGGCGTCCGCATCCAAGACCGGCGCGGGCAGGCTCCCGTAGCAACTGGCGAAGTTGATGTCCTGGGAGATGGGACCCTGCGGCGTGATGGTATCCTGTGGGTCCTGTCCGTCGCTCGCCGAGCGGCTGTCTAGGCCTCCCAAGAAGAGCATGCGCAGGTCGACCACCGCCATGTCGTAGCCCGTGAGGTACACGTTGAACGTCCGCGTGGGCACGCCACGGTCGGTGAAGAGCGTCACCAGCGCCAGCCCGGCGCTCGCCGTGTTGTTCACGATGGAGAACTGGGTCTGGGCCTCGTTCTGCTCGTCGAGCGAGACCTCGAAGTACGGCAGGACGAGTGAGGCTGCCGCCCGTGGGTCCAGCATGGCGATGGGCCGCACGTTGCCCCCCATGAAGTAGTCCGACGTGGGCTGGGGGTTGCCGGCCACCGTGGGGTCGAAGCCGTCGTCGATGGGGGTGCCGAAGGACAGCGTGCCGTGCGTGGGCGCGCCGACCGCGTCCGGATAGCGCGCGCTCAGCACCACCGACTGCCCGAGGCCCATGGCGCTGGCCGGGTCGGCCGCAGCCGGGAAGTTGGTGTGCAGGGTGAACATGCCGCTGCGGTAGGGCATGGGCAGCCCGTTGGCGCCGCCCACCGGGTGGCGTCCCGCCGCGAAGACGAACGGCGTGGTCCCGCCCGTCCCGTACTGGGTGAAGGCCTCGGCCTCACTGAAGAAGTTGAGCGAGCCCTCCTCGAGGTCGAGCGCGCTCTGTGCCGCCGCGCTGCAGCCCACAGCCGCCGGGTCGGTCTCGGTGCGCTTGGTCTCGCGCCACACGATGACGTCCGAGCGCGTGGCGGCGGCCTCCACGCTCCACTGCGTAGGCAGCCGCTCACGAGCGTCCGCGCCGTTGTAGCCGACCAAGGCGCCATAGAACGTAGCCTCGTCCACGCGCGGGTCGGTGGTGCTGGCCTCGATGTGCACGGCCTGCTCGGCGTAGGCCGGACGGTCCGCGCCCTGCGTCATGACGAAGTGACCGAGCAACGTGTTCGCGGTGGCGAGCTGGGTGCCCCAGTAGGTGCCGCTGGTGACCTGCGTGGTGCTGCACGCCGTGACCGTGTCGACGGTGACGTAGCCGCGCGCGATCGCGTCGCCATGGTCGGCGCCCGGGCAGCCCAGGTTGGTGTTGGCCACGCTCGGAATGTGCTGACCGGTGAGCGCCGCCGCGAGGTCGGCCGTGACGCTGGACCCCAGCGTGTTGAGCGGGAAGCTGCAACCCGGGACGCCCGCGCCCGCCGCGCTGGTGGGACGCTGCCCCATGAGCAGCGCGCGCATGCCGATGGTCTGCTGGGCGTGCGCGGTGAGGTAGAGGTCGAAGTCGTGGACGGGCACGCCACGGTCGGACCACACCACCACGTGCGCGAGCTGCGGCGCGGACGACGTGTTCTCGATGGTGAGCAGCGTGTCGCGCGTGGTGCCCGCGGTGTCGGCTTCGAAGTAGGGGAAGAGGAGCGTGGCGGACGGAACGGGGTCCATCGCCCCGATCTCGGCGGAGGCGGTCGATGTCCACGCGCTGCCCAGAAGGGCCAGCGTGAGCACGAGAGGGTTGGGTCTCATGCCAGGCAACGTACGCCCATTCAGCGGTCATGGCCCGGCGAAAAAACGTGTGATCCCGGTCAATTGCGCTGAGGGCGGAACAACTCGATGCCGCCCGCCGACGGGCATGCGTCGTCATCCCCCGCGTACGACACAAGGAGCTCGTCGCCGGGCTGCCCATCCACATTGGCGAAGACCACCCCAAAGGGGGTACAGCCCGCCAGCCGGGCCTCGGGCTCTTGCACCGCGTCGGCAGTGAGCTCTGCGCCTCGGCTGGTGAAGACGTGCAGCGTCCCATCCTCCTCGCCCGCGACCACCTCGAGCGCGCCATCTCCGTCCAGGTCCCCGGAGCCGATGACCGTGATGGCCATGAGCGGGCGGCCCGTGAACAGCCGGGTGGCCGTGGCGCTGCCGGGCAGGACGCACTCGAGCACGCCCTCGAGCCCCTCGGCGCCGGGCATCAGCCCGCCCACCAGGACACGCATCCCGTCCGCATGCGGGGCCAGCGCCACGGCGCGCACCACCCGGTCGCTCGTCAGGCCGGGCAGCGTGCCGAGCGCCAAGCCGGCTTCGGTGGTGCGATACAGCACGTTGGCGCTGCCGACGGTGTTGGCGGCGGCCACGATCTCGAGCCCCGGGGATACGGGATCCACGTCGGCGATGGCGAGCGAGTCGCCGTGACCCGCGAGGTCGGTCACGGGCCAGAGCGGCTCGAAGCCGCCCACCACGCCCAGGAGTACGAGCATGCCGCGGGGGCGTCGCGCCGGGTCGGTGCTGCGCTCGAAGGGACGCGGGCCGTCGCTCTCGGCGATCACGTCCATGCGGCCATCGGCGTTCCAGTCCACCGCCTCGATGGCGCGCGAAGAGAAGGCTCCGATGATGGAGGGCTGCACCACGCCGAGCGGGGGCCCGTAGACCTCGAAGACGTCCGCGCGGCGCACCAGCACCACCAGCCCGGTGAGGTGCACCGCCAGCGCGAGGTCTTTCACGCCGTCTCCATCAAAGTCTGCCACGGCCACGTCGCCGTAGTCGTAGGGCAGCGCAGGGAAGGTGAAGCGGGTGGTCTGCTCGAAGCGGCCGTGCCCGTCGCCGAGGAAGATCTGGGGCACTTGCGAGGGCGATTTGCGTGCCGGTCCGTGCACCACGTCCAGGTGGCCGTCACCGTCGAAGTCGACGACGGCGAAGCCATGACGCCACTGGCCAGCGCGCGGCAGGCCGCTGTCCACGCGCTCGAGGGTGAAGCGCGCAGCCGCGGGGGCTGTGGGCTCGGGCGTGACCGACACGCTGGCGGGGTCTGCGGGCGGCGTGGTCGACCGGCGCGAGAGTAGGGCGCCAGCGCCCACCAACAGCAGCACACCCACCACGCCCGTCAAGAGAGTGCGCGCCGTGACGCGACGGGGGCTCGAGGGGGTGTTGTCGGTCATGCGGGGCCGAACCTTGGCACGCGCGCCGAGGGGAGCCAGGCGTCACGAGCGTTCACCCCGCGGCGGGCAGCTGGTCGCGCAGCACCCCCAAGAAGAACGCGTCGCCACGGAACTCGCTCATCTTGCCGATGCGCTTGCCGTCTCGGTACAGGAAGAACTGCGGGATGCCGTAGAGCCCGAAGCGCGTGGCCAGGCTGTCGTGCTCGTAGGCGTTCACCTTCACGAGGCGCGCCGGAACGTCGCCCAGCTGCTCGAGGACAGCGGGCAGGCGCGAGGCGAAGAACTCGCAGTTGGGACACTGCGGGCCCCAGAAGTAGACCACCACCAGCTCGTCGCGCGGCGTGAGGACCAGGCCGTCGAAGGTCTCGGGGGTGGCGTGGTGCACCGGGATCATGGGAACCGAGTAGCAGGCCATCGAGGCAGTCGCCCGCCATGTCCTTCAATCCGTGCGGTTGACGACCGGGGCGAGGCACCCGTCCTCCATCCACAGCCGCCTGGTGCCGAACACGCGCAGCCTCGGGTCGTGCGTGGCGATCACGACACCCACGCCCTTCGTGTGCGCCATCTGCGCGAGCGCCTCACCCACGGCGCGTCCGGAAGCACTGTCGAGGCTCGCGGTGGGCTCGTCCGCGAGCACGAGCGCTGGCCCGTGCACGAGCGCTCTCGCGACGGCCACGCGTTGCTCTTCACCCCCCGAGAGCGCGTGGGGTCTCCGATGGGCGAGGTGTGGGATGCCTAGCTCTTCGAAGAGAGCGTCGGTCGCAGCCAGCGCCGCGGCCCGCTCACGCCCCGCGATCAGCGCCCCGAGCAAGACGTTGTCGCGCGCCGAGAGCGCGCTGAGTAGGTTCGGATGCTGGAACACGAAGCCGACAGCGCGCGCTCGATGCGCCCGCCTGCGCGACGCGGAGAGCGTGACGACACGTTCTCCCGCGAGCAGGACGTCACCCTGATCCGGAGACAGGAGCCCCGCAGAGACCGTGAGCAACGTGGTCTTGCCGGACCCGCTCGGTCCTTCGACGAGCACCACTTCGCCGGGTCGAACGACGAGGTCTACGCCCGAGAGGGCCTGAACCGCATGCTCGCCGGTACCGCGGGCGCGGCTGACACGATGAAGCTCGAGAATGCTCATGCGCGGAAGGCCTCCACAGGGTCGATTCGTCGGAGACGCACCAAGGGCGCGTACGCGGATGCGAGCGCGGCGACACACAGCACGAGGACGATCGTGAGCACGTCGTGCGCATGGATGACCAACCCCACCGTGGGGAACCAGCGCGCGAGCGCGCTGCGAAACGCGCACGAGAGCAGGGCGCCCAACGCGCCACCAACCATGACGAGCACGATGGCGTGCGTGAGCACCGAGAGGGTGACGCGTGTGATGGGCGCACCGAGCGCGAGGAGCACGGCGATGTCGCGCGCGCGATCGTCGACGACCGCGTGGATCAAGAGCGAGACGAGCACGGCCGCCGCAGCCATGCCGACGACGCAGACGATGAGGAGCAGCGGACGAAACCCTGCGGCCACCTCGCGGACGTTGCGCTCGACGAACTGCTCTCGTGCATAGACGGAGACGCCCGGGAGCCGTGCTTCGAGCTCGCGGGCGACCGCGTCCCGGTCCGCGTCGCGCACGAGCTGAACGGCGACGAACGAGACGCGCTCGCCGAAACCACTCGCGCCAGACGCGCTCTCTCGCGTCAAGAAGGCGAACTGGGTCGCGAGCAGGTTGGTCTCGTCGGAGATGCCCACGACCCGCGTCTCGACGCCGTTGAGCTGCACACGTCCGCCGACGTCGACCCCGAGCTGGAACGCGGACGCGCGGTCGAGCACGACCTCTCGATCACGGCGTGGCGCGCGCCCCTCCGTGATCCGGGGCGGGCCACCGAGTCCAGTCGGTGCCTCGTAGCCGAGCACGAGCAACGAGAGCGGAGCCCGGTCGTCCGAAGCATGGTGCGCCGAGACGAAGCTGCGCAGCAGTGGGTCTGCCCGCCGCACACCGGGTACCGCGCGTGCGGCACCCAACGTCCCCTCGTCGAGGAGCGCCGACGACCGGATGAGATTGTCGGTCCCCAACGGCGCGATCCAGAGATCGATCCCCGGCTGACCCACATACGACTCGACCGCGGACGTCAGGTTCCGGTAGCTGGCAACGAGCACCACCACGAGCAACGCGCTCGTGGCAACGCCCGAAGCGGCGAGGAGCGAACGCCGCCAAGCGCTCGCGAGCGCACGATAGAGGAGTGGGTTCATACGAGAGCCATGTCGAAGCTGAGGGGACGCGGGCCAACGCGGAGAGGTACGGCAGCAGCGCTCCGCACGGTGTAGAGGTCGAAGTCGACGTGGGTGGTGACGAGCCCGCCCAGGGCGGCGGAGAGGGGATGGCGCACGTCGAGCGCGAGATCGAGATAGAGGTGCGCATGGCGCTCGCGTTCCCGGAGCAGCGAGACGAGCAGTCCGCGCAGATCTTCCGCACACTCTGCAGCGAACAGCGTCACATAGCCGAACGGCACGAGGTCCCCGTCACGCGGCATCGGGGCCACGCCCGCCATGCGCGCACCGATGCGATGCACCTGCCGCGCGAGGGCAAGTGATGGGCCGAGGCCGAGCAGACGCACACGTTTGATCGCGCTCGCATCCCAGACGGCACCGAACGCGGTCATTCGTCCTCGACGCTCGATGACGTGGAAGTCGTCGATGGCGAGGCCCATCGCGCGCATGCGCGCCCGCAGCGAATTCTCGCTCCACACGCAGGCGAGATCGCTCACCGCGCCGGTGCGATTCGAGAGCGCGACCATCTCCGGGATGTCGCTCTCGGTGGCCCTTCGCATGCCGGACACGCGGCAGCCGCGATGAGCGAAGTAGACGGAGTAGTTGCGTATCGTCGCGGCGCGCTCGAAACGGAGCGCAGACGTGCGGCTCTCGACGATCCTCGACATCGAGCGGTTTCCCCCGAGCACGAGAGCGATCCCGAAGTCCGCCCCCGTGGCTTCGAGCCTGCCACGCGCCGCGTCGAGCAGCTCGCCGGCGAAGCGCTTGCCTCGGTGATGCGGGTCGATCTTGAGGTCGCCGAGATAGGAGATGCGGCGTGGCTCGGTCCCCACGGTTCGTACCAGCGGCGCGTGCGTGCCCATCGCCGCGATCTCACCTCCACCCGGCGCATCGATGGCCAGGACCTCGGCCGCCGTGCCCTGCAGCCGCGTGAGCGCAAAGAAGTCTGGGTCGCGCTCTAGGCAGTAGCGCACCGACCCAGCCATCGGCGCGCGACGCGCTAGACGACAGAGTGCAGCGTTGTCGGCTTCGGTGGCGACGCGCACGGTCATCGGAGGCTGCCTTCCGGACCGCGATTGTTCTTGATGGCATCGAGCGAACGCATTCGAGAGACCTCAGCTGCATCGCGCCTATGCAGTGGTCGTGCCACGGACCACGCAGCCCGTTCGTCCGGGAACACCGGTACGTTCGGCTCAGACGCGCAGAACGTGGGCAATGAGCTGCACACATGCGTGCAGACGCCTGCACTCGGTGAGTGAGGTGTTGCAGCGAACCTCGCCACGTCCCAGGCTGTGCCCCATGTCGTTGGTGTCCATGATCAAAGGTCGGAGCGGCGCGAGCGGCTTCGGGTATGCGTCCACGGCCGAAGAGGTCACCCAGGGGCTCGACCTCTCGGGGAAGACGGTGCTCATCACCGGCGTGGGCTCGGGGCTCGGGGCCGAGAGCGCGCGCGTGCTGGCCATGCGTGGGGCCCGCGTGCTGGGCGCGGCCCGCACCAAGGACAAGGCCGCGGAGGCGTGCCGCTCGCTGGGCAACGGGGCCATCCCGCTCGCGTGTGAGCTGTCGGACCCCGCGTCGGTGCGCGCGTGCGTGGCCGAGGTGGTGCAGCTGGGCATCCCGGTGGACGTGCTGCTGTGCAACGCGGGCGTCATGGCGCTGCCCAAGCGCGAGGTGCTGCACGGCCAGGAGCTGCAGTTCCTGACCAACCACATCGGGCACTTCATCTTGGTCACGGGGCTGCTGGGCTCGCTCACGGAGCGCGGCCGCGTGGTCATGCTGTCGAGCGGCGCGCATCACCGCGCGCCCGAGGTGGGCATCGACTTCGACGACCTCACACTGCAGAAGAGCTACAGCCCGTGGGGCGCCTACGGGCAGTCGAAGCTGGCCAACCTGCTGTTCGCCAAGTCGCTCGCCAAGCGCCTGTCGGGCACCAGCCAGACCGCCAACGCGGTGCACCCGGGCGTGATCGCCACCAACCTCTGGCGGCACATGAACGTGGTGGCGCGCGTGGCGGCTCCCGTGGCGGCTGCGGTGGCGATGAAGAACATGGAGCAGGGGGCGGCCACGCAGTGCTACGTGGCCACGCATCCCTCGCTCGCGAGCGTGAGCGGCGAGTACTTCGCGGACTGCAACATCGAGAAGGCCTCGCGCCACGCGCGCAACGAGGCCATGGCCGAGCGGCTCTGGCAGGTCACCGAAGAGATCGTCGCGAAGCTGTAGCGCGAGCTGCGCACTCCCAGCGGGCTAGCGCTTGGCAGGCTTGGGCTTCAGCAAGCCCAGCGCGGCCAGGTGGAGGATGAGCTGCACGAGCTCCACCGCCGACACGCGCACGTCGTGTGCCCGGCGCTGCGGCCCGCGCACCCAGCCCTCTTCGTGCCAGTGGTTGGCCAGCCCCGGGGCGCGCTCGCCCAGGATGGTGAGCGCCACTCCGCCGCTGGTGAGCCGCAGGTAGGCCCCGGCGTCGTGGTCCACCACTTCGTTCTCGTGCGAGAGGCCCGGCGGCGCGGGGCGGCGTTGGATGCGTCGGCCACTCTCCACGCTCGCTGGCAGGGTGAGCACGCGCTGGCCCACGCCGAACACGCCGCGCAGGACCAGCCGCTGCCCGTCCACGTGCAGCTGCGTGCGCAGCTTGCCCTGCGCCTCGAGCACGATGAGAAGGCCGAGCGCCACCGCGGTAATCCCAAGAGGCCCCAGCGCGAGGGGCGGCACCGGCGTGCGCCACGCCATGACGCCCAGCAGGCCTAGAAACCACAGCAGCACCACCGCGACCACGGCCTTCCAGGTGCGCCCGTCGGAACCGCTGAGGGTGAACGCCTGGGTGCCCGGACCAGGCTGCATGCTGACGGGCACGTCGTGCACCTTGTGCAGGTGCCCCGCCAGGTTGGGGGCGTTCACCACGCTGCCGCAGCCCGGGCAGGGGAGCGCGCTCGCGGGGTGCGCCGCAGCGAGCGAGAGAGCCGCTGGCACCACGGCGAGCAGCGACGGGGAGGCGCTCGGGGCCGTCACGCGGGGCTCCGCAGCTGCAGGGTGAGGCGGGCCAAGAAGGCCGCGTCGGCGCTCGGGTCGGAGTCGGCCGCCAGTAGTAGCGCGCCCAGCGTGGCGCTCGCATCCTGCTGCGGAGCGGCCGAGGCAGAGGCCTCGCGCGAGGGTGCAGGCGGCGACGCAGACGGGACGCCGCGGAGGCCATCGAAGAGGCGCGTGAGCCCGACCCACACTCCCGCTCCGCGAGCCGGTGCGCCTGCGCTGAGAGGAGGTGCCACCGGTCCGCTGGGCGCGCCCGTGGGCCGCGCGCTCGGTGCAGGAGCGGGCGCGGGCGGTGCATAGGCAGCTGGCGGAGCCACCTGCGCGCTCTCGGGCGCTGCAGCCCGCGGAGGAGGCGGCATAGGCGCGGGCTGCGCGAGCGGAGCCCCAGGGGCAGCGGGCGCACCAAACGACGGGAGCGCCCCCGAGTAGGCTGGCGCCGCAGCGCCCACCCCGAGCGCGGGGCCTTCGATGGCGTCGCGCATCTTGGTGAGCGCGCGCCCCACACGCATTCGTACGGCCCCAGACTTCACCCCGAAGCTCTCCGCGATCTCGTCGAACGACAGCCCGTGCGCGAAGCGCAGCAGCACCATGGCGCGCTCGCCCTCACTGAGCACGGCCAGCCCCTCGCGGATGTCGGCGCGGCGGGCCATCAGGTCGCTCACCAGCACCTCCTCGGTGTCGGCCACCAGCGGCTCGCGAACGTCGTCCTCGCGCCCGAGGGACCACGGCTGGCGCGCGCTGCGCCGCAGGTGATCGAGGCAGCGGTGCCGCGCGATGGTGAGCAGCCAGGTGCGCGCCGACGCTTCGCCGCGAAACTCCGGCAGCGCGAGGAAAGCCTTGCCGAACGCGTCCTGCGCCAGGTCCTCGGCGGTGCCGCGGTCACGCACGATGGTGGTGCAGAGGTGCAGCACGTCCCGCCCGTGCGCGCGCACCAGCCAGTCGGCGGCGGCGTGCAGGTCACCGCGCTCGAGGTGCCCCTCGAAGCTCTGCGCGCTGGTCTCGGTCATGAGTGCCAGGGCAGTAGACGAAGGAGCCCCACGCTTTGTCACAGGCTTTTTTTCGTGCACCCGGAAAGCGTTGTGATTCCCGGCGAATAGAAGTTTTCTTCGCCGCGTGCGTGACACGCCGAGCGGGGCCTCGTCAGGCATGGAGAAAGGAACACTCCGCCATGACCTCCTCGCCCATGAACGTTCGCATCGCCGGCAACACCCTCCAGATGGGGGCCCTGACCATCACCTTCCACCGCACGCTGCGCATCCCCGACAACGGCCGTCAGTACCCGCTGCCGCCTTCGCTGGGCGCGTTCCCGCTGCGCCACGTGGAGGACTACAAAGACCGCGTGCCCGAGAACTGGCGCGAGCGCGGCGGGGTGTTCCTGCCCATGTACCAGCGCGAGGCCATGTGGATCTCGTTCAACGGGCCCGCACACCAGCCGCGCGCCGTGCAGGTGGCCGTGGGCAAGGTCTGCGCGCTGACCGGGAAGCCGTGGTCCAACACGCTGGGCGACCCGAGCCAGAAGGGCGGCCAGAACTACCTGGTGACGCCGCCGCAGCCATGGCTGGACGGCATCTGCGCGGGGCACGGCACCATCAAGCAGTTCGTGGCCATGCCGCTGGGCACCGGCGTCACGGTGGAGGGCCAGGTGACCGGCGAAGAGAGCGTGGGTGGGCTGCAGTTGCAGGTGTTCGACCCCAAGCCTGGGCGCTTTCCGGATGCGCCGCCGCCGCCGCCCTTCCCGCGCGCTCCCGCCATGGGCTTCCCGGACTCCGGCTCGTTCGGCCCGCCCTTGGCGTACGGCATGGCCGGAGCCATCCCGCCTCCCATGTACGCCCCGGCCCCCTGCGCCGCGCCCGCCCCACGTCAGCAGGCCACCATGGGCCTCGCCGCGGGCGGCAAGATGCAGCAGAAGCTCTACCCGGACCCGCACGGCCGAGACACCTGGGACCTCACCCAGAGCGGGCGCTGCTTCGTGCACCTCTGCAACAGCGAGCTGTACAGCGCCATCACGGGTGAGCCCGCGCCCGCGTCGCCCGTGGACGCCAACAGCTACAAGGCGCACGGCTTCCCGTGGTTCCAGCTGTACGACGAGGGCGCGCCCGCGCTGGACACCACGCCCACGCTGGCCGGGGTGAAGAGCCTGGGCGAGCTGGACGCGGAGCACGGCGCCCCGCCCGAGGCCGTGAACGAGTCCATCTTCGGCAAGATGAAGCGGTTGGTGCGCGACGGCGTGTGGTGACGCTGCACCTTCGAGCCGCGCGGCGGCTCAGTGCTCGCGTGTGGGGGCCGAAGGTGGCGCCGACGCAAGCGGGGTGAGCGCCACCACCACCAGCCACAGCAGGATCAACAGCGTGACCACCTTCTGGATGGCGGGCACGCCCACGCCATAGGCGGGCCCACCCACCAGCTCGGCCACGTACTGCGCGAAGTGCAGCAGCGCGCCCACGAACACCACGCGGGTGAGCACGCGCAGGCCGTGTGCCGGCGGCGTGGCCCGAGCCGCCCCGCGCACCACCGCAACGCTCGCGAGCGCCAGCGCGAGCAGCGCGGGCACGGCGGAGACCCCGATCACCAGGAAGTGCAGACGGCCGAAGCGGTCGGCCGGCATGAGCGGGATGGCCAGCATGCCCAGACACGCGATGCCGCTGAGCGCGCGCGTGGCACGGCGCGGGCGTTGGCCTTCGAACCACGCGCTCGCGCACCACAGCCCGGCGAAGATGGCCAGCACCACCGCGAGCGCGCCCACCTGCGCGAGCTGCGCGCCCACCGCGTGGTCCTCGCCGTTGAGGGCCTGCGAGCGGTAGAGGTCGCACCAGTAGTTGCCGAAGAACGCGTAGCCCTCACTGCTGCGGTCGGCCTGCGTCCCGCCGGGGTAGCGCAGCGCCGACACGCCCGTGAGCAACAGGAAGCCGAGGACGCCGCCCACGGTCAGCGCACGCGCAGCCTTCACGGGAGGGCGCTCATGGCTGGAAGCGCGCTTCGCCGAGCGCACGCAGCCAGGGCTCGAGCGGGGCGCCCGCGCGGCTCACCACCGACACGTGCGTGAAGAGGTGATCGTCCACCGGCTGCATGAGCTCGAGGCGCACGGTGCTGGGCGAGGTCTCCGTGCGGTAGAAGCTGGCCGCGGCCCCGAAGAGCGGGTGGGACTCGGTCACGGGCGAGGTGGCCATGTTGGCGGGGTGCCCGCCGAAGTAGAGGAAGCCGCTGACGCTGGGGCTGCCGAGGGGCAGCAGGTCGTAGTAGCGGTGCACCTGATAGTCGGGCCCCGGCTGCGAGACCACCACGCCCCGCGCGGGCAGCGTCATGTGTAGCGTGCGGCTACCGGCCCAGAGCGCCACGCGTTGGCCCACCTCGAGCGCGCGAGTGCCGGCTTGCAGCGTGCGGGCCGAGCGCAGGGCGAGCCCCAGGCAAGCGTCGCGCCCACCGCGCGCCGCGCGCGGGTTCACGTAGAACGAGAGCACCTGCAGCGTGCGGTCGGGGGAGATCACGTAGAGCGTGAGCACCCGCACCGCCTCGCCGGTGGTGTCGAGCGCGCGCGGCACCACGCGCAGCGCCTCCACGCCCTCGCCCAGCACGTCGTGGCGCGTCACGTCGCTGTCCGGGAAGTTCTCGGCAGCGTCGGCGCGCACCTGCGCCACGATGTCCGGCCCGGCCGTGACGAACAGCTCGTGAGCCATGATGACCATCTTCTCGCCGTCGCGGTCCAGGAACAGCCGCGACTCCGCGCGCTCGGGCTCGGGGGCGCCCATGACGTTCCACGCGCGCGGCTCGGCGATTGCCCCGGCTAGCGGACGGATGGTGAGCCGGTTGTCCAGCACGGACGTGGGCGGGCCGAGCGGCAGCCGACCCATGGCGCCACAGCCGAAGCGCGCGTCCTCGGCAGGGCTAGGGACGCTGGGGGCAGGCACCTCGCTGGCCGCGGCCAACACGCCATGCGCCGCGAGGGCCGGTGCCGCGTGGACCGTGGGCGGATCCACCGGGGGCGTGGGGCTGCCCGCCGAGGAGGTGTCGCTCGGCTCGCCCTCTGCTGGCTCGGTTGCGGCGCCGGCCGCGCTGCCCTCGGACTCACGCTGCGAGGCGGACCCACCGCCGCACGACGCGCACGCCATGAGCAGCAGCAGGCCCGCGAGCCAGGTGCGTGACAGCACCCGCGTCACCCTGCGGCTCCCAGCACTTCGGCGATGAAGTGCACAAGCGACAGCTGCTCACGCAGGTCCGTGTCCGCCGTCTCGGCGTGGCGCAGCGCGGGGCTGATGAGCAGGCGCGTGCCCTCGGGCAGCTCGGAGGCCAGGTGCAGGCCCTCGGTGGGCGGCACGATGGGGTCCTCGGCGCCGTGCAGCACCATCACCGGCACGCGGAGGTCGCGCAGGCGGCCCGCGGGGGAGGCCTGCTCGAAAGTCTCACGGCGGTCCGCCAGCAGGCTGCGCAGGCCGGGCGCGAGCGGTGTGGGCCGCGAAGGCGCACGCGCCTCGCGCAGCACCGCGCGCGCCTCGGGAGACAGCGCCGCCGCGCGCGCGTTGGCCTCGCGCCAGTGGTCGTGAAGCGCGAGGTCCAGCGCCTCGCCGGCCGCCTGGGCCTCGGCCGCCGGGAAGAAGCGCGCCGGGTCGGCATGCACCAAGAGGCCCACGCCATAGGGGTGCGGCGTGTGCGTGACGGTCTCGCCACCCGGGCCACGTGCGGCCTCGCCCGCGAACCAGCGCACCACGCGCGTGAGGTCGTGGTGGGCGCCCACGGGCACCACGAAGGCGAAGGCGTCGGGGTCTGCGCTGGCCGCGCGCAGCGCCAAGCCCCCGGCGAACGAGATGGCCATCACGCCGAGCGGCCCGCGCCCCTCGCGCTGCGTGAGCGCGCGCATGGTCTCGCTCAGCTCCGGCGCCGTGCGTGGGTCCAGCGACAGGGCCTTGAGGCGCGGCTGGTCGGGCGTGTGCACCACCACGCCCGCGGCCGCCAGCGCGCTGGCCAGCGCCACCAGGCGCGGCTCGTCGAAGCCGAGCGGGTGCATGCCGTGCGCCAGCACCAGCTGCTGCCCTGTGGCGCGCGCGGGGCGATAGGTGCGCATGGGCCGGCCGGCCACGTGGCCCTGCTCCACGTCGAACGGCGTGACGCGGTAGCCCGCCACCCAGGCCGTGACCCCGGTGGCTTCAGACACGTCGCCAAAGCGCAGCAGCGCGCCAGCCGCGCGCAGGTGACGGTCGGCTTCGAGCCCCAGCGCGAGCAAGGCCACCAGCACCACCACGGCAAGCAGCGCACGGAGAACGCGACGGCGGGGGTTCGGGGCCGCGCTCGTCCTGCCTGGCTCGACCTCGTTGGTCACGCCGCCATCAAAGCCTGCCGATCCAGGGTCGTCAATGGTGGTAGCGTGCGCGCCATGGCCGAGAGCAGCGCGCTCGTGCTGGCGTACGTGGTGGAGATCCTCGTGATCCTGGGCGCCACGCTGAGCCTCTTGGGCTGGCTGCGCAGCCGCACGCGCGTGTCGTATCGCATCGCGGCGCTGGGGGCGCTGGGCTTCATCCTGTCTCAGGTGGTGCACCTGCCGCTCAACCTGGGGCTGGGTCGGCTACTGCCGAGCGCGCCGGGGCAGCTGTGGATCAGCGCGCTCGCCCTCGGCCTGAGCGCCGGGCTGTGCGAAGAGCTCACGCGCTACGCCCTGCTGCGCACGCTGGCCAAGGGCGTGCGTCACGAGGGCTCGGCGCTGATGCTCGGCGCGGGGCACGGCGGCATCGAGGCGCTGATCATCGCGGGCATGGCCACGCTCGGGCTCGTGAACCTGCTGGTGCTGGGCAACGACCCGAGCGCGTTCCTGAGCGGACTCGGCCCCCGCGAGCGCGCCGAGGCGCTGGTGGAGATCGCGGCGCTGCAGGACATCCCCGCGTTCCTGCCCCTGGTCGCGGCGCTCGAGCGCCTGATGGTGCTGCCCTTCCACTTGGCAGCCACGCTGCTGGTGACGCTGGGCGTAGTGCGCCGTGACCTGCGCTACGTGCTGGCGGCGGTGCTGTTCCACGCGCTGCTGGACGCGCCCACGGTGTGGCTGTTGTGGCACCACGGGGGGCTGGCTGCCGAGGTGTGGGTGTTCGCGATGATGGTGCTGAGCCTCACGCTACTGTGGGCGCTGGGACGCGCGCTGCCGCGGGTGGACACGGACGCCACCCCGCGCCCCGAGCCCTCTGGCGCGCCGGTGGAGCTGGTGGGCGCCAGCAAGCGCTACGGAGCGCACGTGCTCGCCTTGCGAAGCGCCTCGCTGAGCATCGAACCGGGTACCCGCACGTGCCTGCTGGGGCCCAACGGCGCCGGCAAGACCACCGCCATCCGCATGCTGACGGGCGCCATCGCCACGAGCGCGGGGCACGCCTTCTTGTTCGGGCGCGAGAGCGAGGACCCCGACTTCCTGGCCGCGAAGCGCAAGCTGGGCGTGGTGCCGCAGCTGCCGGGCATGTACGACGACCTGAGCGTGCGGGCGTGGCTCGAGCTCGTGCGCGACCTGTACGGCAGCGGCGACCTCGACGTGGTGGCCGCCGAGCTGGGCCTCACGCCGTTGCTGGAGCGCCCCATGGGCAAGCTCTCGGGGGGGCAGAAGCGGCGCGTGAGCGTGGCGGCCGCCGTCATCGCGCAGCCCGAGTTGCTGCTGCTGGACGAGCCCACCGCGGGGCTCGACCCCGTGGCCACGCGCGAGGTGCTGGACTACCTGAGCGCGCTGTCGCCCGCGCACACCATCCTGCTCTGCACGCACGACCTGGCCGAGGCCGAACGCCTGTGCGACCGCGTGGTGGTGATGAGCGGTGGCCGTGTGTTGGTGCACGAAGCCATCGAGACGCTGCGGGGGCGCGTGGCGCCCACCCTCTCGCTGCGCCTCTTGCAGGGCGGCGAACGCGCCGAGGCCGTGCTCCAGGCGGCGGGCTGGTCATGCACGCGTGAGGGGGCGGCGTGGGTGGTGCCCGCGCCGCACCCGGAGGCCGACGCGCCGCGGGTGCTGCGCGCACTCTTGGAAGCCGGTGTGGACGTGCTGGAGTGCCGCGTAGTGCGGCCCACGCTCGAAGACCTCTTCCTCGACATCGTGGCGAGCTCCACGAAGCCGGACCCGAGCGCCATGACGCAGGGCCTCGATGCGGACGTGCTGTCCACGCTGGAGCCGCTCTCTCCGCCCTTCCCGCTGCGCGATCTGCTGGGCGCGGCGACCAAGCGTCTGATGGCGAAGGAGTGGCGGCAGCTGCGCGCGAGCGGGGCCGCGTTCTGGACCAGTCTGTTGGTCCCCGTCCTGATGCTGCTGCTCATCCCGCAGACCTTCGTCCTCGCGGTCGCGAACAACCCGCCGGAGGCACCCAATGAAGCGTCCCCCATCTCGTTCGGGCTGCTCGCCGACATCGTGAGCGACCCCACGCGCCTCGGCGTGGCCTTTCTGCCCCTCTTCATCACCCTCTCGGCGTTGATTGCGCCCACCTCGCTGATCACGCACTCCATCGTGCAAGAGCGTGAGACGCGCACGCTCGAGCTGCTGGTGGCGCTGCCCGTGCGCATCCAGCAGGTGATCGCTGCCAAGCTGGCCACCGCCTACCTCGCCGCCATGGGGGTGTGCGGGGCGTGCCTGCTGGTGCTGTGCGTGGAGCTGCTGGTCTTCGGGCTGGCGGATGTCCTCGAGCTGGTGGCGCTCGTGGTGCTGTTGGCGTCGGCCACCGCCTACGCCACCGCCGCGTCGTTGCTCGTGGCCCTGCTGGCCAAAGACTTCCGCACCGCCAACAACCTGGCGGGCGCGGTGATCGGGCCGGCCATCGTGTTGGTCATGGTGGGCATGCTGGTGATCTCTGGAGTCGTGCTGCGGCCTCTGGCGCTCTCGCTGCTCTTCGCGCTGGGCGCCCTGGTGATCGGTCGGGCGGCCCTGCGGGCAGCCACCTTCGAGCGGCTGCTGGAGTAGCCGGCGCGGGCTCCGACTGGCAGGCACGTGGCGCGTCTGACAGGGTTCGCGTCCCCCCTGAGCGCGGTCGAAGAGGCCGCGACCCACGCCGTGACCGACTCGACCTCCTTCTCTCTCGACGTCCTGCAGGTGCTGCCGAGCATCGCCATCGGCGCCTTTGCCAACGTGCACCTCTGCGACTACCGCGGGGAGCTCACACTGGAGGCGCTCGAGGCTGCCAACCAGCACCACCGCAACCTCATGACGCGCTTCCCACGCACCTTCGTGCTGGGGCAGGCCCGCCCCAACCTGCCGCTCCCCGTGAGCCAGGTCCGGCAGCGCGCGGCGGTGTTGATCGAAGAGAACCGCACGCACGTGGAGGGCTCGGCGCTGGTGGTGGACGGGACTGGGTTCTGGGCCAGCGCGGCACGCAGCGTGATGACCGCGTCGTTCGCCATCGCACGGCAGCCGTATCCGTCGAAGTGCTTCGCCACGGGTGTGGAAGCGGGCACGTGGCTGGCGACGTTGCCTGCCGGTCACGGCCTCGGCCCGGCCCAGGTGGCGAGCGCCCTCGCGCAGCTCAGCGCCGCGGCGTAGCACCTCTCACTCGGCCAGCACCCACGGTGACAGACGCTGCACCACGTCTGCGAGCTGACGCTTCACGCGAACGTAGCGCGCCACGCTGGCCGCGGCGCTGATGAAGCCCACCACGCACGCGATGACCACCCACTTCACGTGCTCGTCCGGGATGTCCGGCAGCACCAACGGCGAGAGCAGCGCCAGCGGCGCCGCGAGGGCGCTGGGCAGGAAGCGACGCAGCTGAGTACGCGCGTGCGCTTCGAGGGCGGTCAGCGCTCGCGCTCCGAGGTCGCTCGGGGCCGCGTCTCGGTAGTCCCCGGCCGCCCGCTCGCCATCGAACCGCGGCAGGCGCAGCTCGAGAGCAAAGCGCGCTAGCTTCACGACCGGCGCCTCGAGCGTCTTGCTGAGCTTGAGGGCCCGGTCGCGATTTCCCTCGTTCAGCAACCGCACCACCACATCCAGGAACATCTGGGCGTTGACCATCAGGCTGAGCGCCGCGTGGGTGTTCACCGCCAGCACCACCAGCGCAGGCAGGGCGGCTGCGGCCACGAGGAGCAGAGAGCGGTCAGGCATGCCCGAGCGTACCCATTCTGGGTAGATGCGTACCCCAGTTGATCAAGAATTTCGTGCATCTGTCCCAATGTCGGGACGAAAAATTGGTGAATTTAAAAACACATTCTTGGATCGTCTGATATTGTACCGAATGTGCACACGGCGCGTATGGAGCCGGCACATCACCCCCCTCCATCACTGATGCGGCACGTGGATACCGAGACCAATACGTCTCAGTTTCGCGATAGACCTCTTTTGTGATGAGGACATCACTAGGGAGACATCATGGGTACATCCAGTGCACTGACACCCCGTTCGGGGTCTCCAGCGTTGTATGGCGTGGACTGCCTCGAGCAGATGGTGGAGCAGGAGGTGCGTTCCTGGTATCGCACATTCTACTACTGGTCGCGCGGGCTCTGTCCACGAGAAGACAGTGGAGCGATCCCCATCTTCAATTCACTTTCTGACGACTTTCGCGTGCTGCTCACGAGCGGAATCATGATGAACAAGTCAGAGTACTGGGAGAGGCTTCTCTCCTTACATGGTGTCAGGCGCGGTGACCCTCCGTCCCAGATCGTGAACCTCGAGATGGTGCGCGTGGAGCGGGACCACGTGCTGGTGACGTTCGACCTGTTCAAGCGCGGCGTGCTCAAGAAGAAGGTGGACACGGCCCTCATGCGGCGGGCGGTGGACAAGCCGGGCGGCGTGGCGTGGGTCTACGTGCACGAGAGCGACCACACCCTCGGGGCCGAGCCCGTCATTCGACGCACGCAAAGCGGCGCCCTGGTGACCGGCTAGGCCCATGACCAACCCAACGGAAGAAGGGAACAAGCACCCATGGTGACGGTAGAGAACAGAATCGGACGCCTGATCGAGGTCCGCCAGACGGGCAAGGTCACGATCGAGGAACTGCAGGAGAGCTTCCCCGTTTTCCAGCGCATCCTGTCGTCCTCCCCTCAGCGCTACGTCATGGCCACCGACTGGCGCGGCATGCGCGTGCTGGACGCGAAGACCTCGGAGGCCCTGCTGGGCATCATGCGGTCCAAGAACGACCGCATCGAGCGGCAGATGTTGGTGATGGACCCGTCGGCCGTGATGGGCCTGCAGGTGCGGCGGCTGTTCAAGGACGCGGGTGGCGAGACGCGCGCCGTGTTCGAGTCGGCCGACCTGGCGCGTGGCTGGCTGGAGCCTGCGCTCACGCCCCTCGAGGTGGCCTCGCTCAAGCGGTTTCTCACGGCGGGCATCGCCGCCTGACGAGGCCTCGGTGACGACCCCTACCTACCTGCTGGAGTGGGTGCGCGCGGGGCCGACCGCCTCGCGCTCATCCACGACATCTACGGACCCACGAGCCGGCGCGTGCTCTCGCAGGTGGATCTGCGCGGCAAGCGCGTGCTGGAGCTGGCCTGCGGGACCGGCACCATGACGCGCTTCCTGGCTAAAGAGGTGGGCCCCAACGGCTGTGTGGTGGGCCTGGACTCGAGCGAGGCCCAGCTGAGCGCCGCACGCGCGCGCTGCGCCGACCTGCCCAACGTGGAGTGGTTGCGCGGCGACGCCAGCGACACGGACCTGCCCCACGGCGCCTTCGACGTGGTCTACCTGCGGCTCCTGCTCATGCACGTGCCCGAGCCGTTGCGCGTGTTGCTGCACGCGCACGACTTGCTGCGCCCCGGTGGCGTGATCGTCTGCGAGGAGGCCGCCGTGGACAGCACCTTCACGGACCCACCCGTGCCCGAGCAGCGCGAGCTACACACCCTGGCCAACCAGATGGCGTGCGGCCGGGGCTGTGACTTCAACGTGGCGCGGCGCCTGGCCTCCCTGGTGCACGCCGCCGGCTTCATCCGAGTGGTGCCCAGCGCCCACCAGCCGGTCTACGTGAGCGGCCCCGAGAAGCAGCTGGAGGTGGCCAGCTTTGCCGAGGCGCTGACCCACTGGCGCGATGCGTCGGCCGTGACACGAGCGCGTGGGCAGGCCGTGGTGGACGCGCTGCGCGCGGCGACGCTGGATGACGAGTGCGCCTACGGGCTGAGCATGATGATGCAGGTGCGCGCCCAGAGGCCCCTGAGCTGAGGCCATGCTGAGCCTGTACGGAACGGTCCGGCTGCTGCACCTCGCGTCCATGGCGGTGTGGCTGGGCGCGGGGCTGCTGGCACCAGACGACGTGCGCGAGAGCGTTCTGCGTGGCGCCTCGGGCATCGACGCGCTCATGCCTCGGCTACGGCGCACGGCCCGTGTGATGAACGCCTCGGCGTACGGAACGGTCGCCTCGGGCCTCGGGCTGATCACGCTCGGGCGGGGCTGGGCGACTCCCGCCCGCATCTGGTGCGGCCTGGGGCTCACGTTGGTCGCCATCGGCATCGGAAGGGTGCTGATCCGCCCCGCCGTCGGCGCCCTCGTCGGGGCGCGCGCCACGCTCGACGCCCTGCCCGCTCACGCCCGGGCGCAGCTAGCGCGGCGCTTCGCCCTCGCCGTGAGGGCCGAGGACGCCGTGCGTGCCATGGTACTGGTGGTCATGCTCGCCTGAACCTCCCACCGCCGGCGGGCGGCCATCATGCAGGAACGATGCGCGCCCTCCCGGGGCCTGCTAGCGTCCCGCGCATGTGCGGCATTGTCGGATACATCGGTGACGAATCTTCGGCTCCCATCCTGCTCGACGGCCTGCGGCGCCTCGAGTACCGCGGCTACGACTCGGCGGGCCTGGCCATCCACAGCCCGAGCGGGATCCAGGTGGTGCGCGCCGTGGGCAAGCTGCGCAACCTGGAGCGGGCCCTCGAAGAGCGGCCGCTCGCGGGCACGGTGGGCATCGGCCACACGCGCTGGGCCACGCACGGGCGCCCGAGCGAGGTGAACGCGCACCCGCACGTCGCGGGCCCGGTGGCCGTGGTGCACAACGGCATCATCGAGAACCACGTGGCCCTGCGCGCCGAGCTGCGCGCGGCCGGCTGCGAGATCCTCTCGGACACCGACACCGAGCTGGTGGCCCACCTGGTGCGGCGCGAGGTGGACGGCGGGCAGAACCTCGAGACGGCCGTGCGCCGCTCGCTCGCGCGCCTGCACGGGGCCTACGCCATCGCGGTGCTGTCCAGCCTCGAGCCCGGGCGCATCGTGGTGGCCAAGCACTCGTCGCCGCTGGTGCTGGGCATTGGCGAGGGCGCCACCTACTGCGCCAGCGACGTGCCGGCGCTGCTGCCCTACACGCGCAACATGCTGTTCATGGAGGATGGCGAGATGGCCGTGCTCGAGGCCAGCGGCGTGACGGTCACCACGGTGGCCGGTGCCCCGGTGCACCGCGCCGTGCAGCGCATCGACTGGTCGCCCGCCATGGCCGAGAAGGCCGGCTACAAGCACTTCATGTTGAAAGAGATCTTCGAGCAGCCGCGGGCCCTCGAGGACACCTTCCGCGGGCGCCTCGACCGTGAAGCCGGCGACATCCACAGCGCCGAGGTGGGCCTCACCGACGCGGACGCGAAGGCCATCAAGCGCGTGGTGCTCTTGGCGTGCGGCACTAGCCACCACGCCGCCATGGCGGGGCGCTACTGGCTCGAGTCGCTGGCGCGCATCCCCACCGTGGTGGAGCTGGCCAGCGAGTTCCGCGGGCGCGACGCCGTGGTGGGCGAAGGCGACCTGATCATCGCCGTCAGCCAGTCGGGCGAGACGCTGGACACGCTGGTGGCCGCCAAGGAGGCCAAGCAGAAGGGCGCCAAGGTGCTGGCCATCGCCAACGTCATCGGCAGCGCCATCCCGCGCATGGCCGACGCCACCTTCTACACGCACGCCGGCCCCGAGATCGGCGTGGCCTCCACCAAGTGCTTCAGCGCCCAGCTGGCGAATCTGGTCATGTTCGCCATCTGGTTGGGGCGGCGGCGCGAGGCCTTGTCGCCCGAGCGCACGCGCGAGCTGGTGGAGGCGCTGGCGCGCATCCCGCAGCACATGGCCGACACGCTCAACGGCACCCGACAGCTGGTGGCCAACCTGGCGCGCCGCTACATGGAGGCGCGTGACGTGCTCTTCCTGGGCCGCGGCCTGAGCTTCCCCATCGCGCTCGAGGGCGCGCTCAAGCTCAAGGAAATCAGCTACGTGCACGCCGAGGGCTACGCCGCCGGCGAGATGAAGCACGGCCCCATCGCGTTGATCGACTCGCACGTCCCGGTGCTGGTGCTGGTCCCGCGCGACGACAACTACGAGCGCTCGCTCAGCAACCTGCAAGAGGCCAAGGCGCGCGAGGCCATGGTCATCGCGATTGCGAACGAGGGCGACGCCGACGCGCGCGACGCGGCCGACGACCTGATCGAGATCGCGGCGGTGGACCCGCAGCTGACGCCGTTCATGACGGTGCTGCCGCTGCAGCTCTACGCGTACTACGTGGCCGACTACAAGGGCACGGACGTGGACCAGCCGCGCAACCTGGCGAAGACCGTCACGGTGGAGTGACCGCGGGCAAAGACGCGCGGTCGCAGGCCGCTCGGCTCTGCCGGGGCGCCTGAGGGTCCCCGTTTACGTCGCGTCAGAGAATCTGAACGGTTTGCGGCGAGGACGCGAGGCACTAGACGACTGCGGTCACGGGACCGGCGCCGTCGAGGGCGCGCCGGCGGGCGCCACCCACAACGCCGCAGCTAGTACGTGCATCGCAGCGTCGTAGGACGGTCCGGCCGCTGCATCACCCGCGCCGGTGCCCGCCGCCGCCGTCGCTGCACCGCGTGCCTTCGCTCTCAACTACGAGCGCCGGGACCCGAGCGCGGGCCCGCTGCTGGCTGGGCGGGCCCAAGCTGGCCGCCGGGTGGGGCGAAGTGCCCGAGCGCGCGCCGCGGGATCGCGTGGCCCTGCGCATGCGGCTCGCGCTCCCGGCGGAGCCTCCTCCGGACTCGTTGACGGGCGTGTTCGTGTCGAGCAGCAAGTAGCACCGCTACGCGGGTATTCACGGCGTGACTGGGCTGCCCAGGTTGGCGGGGCAACGTGCCGTCACCGCGTGCGGCAGCTCCACCCACGCGGTGTGTCCGCCGAAGCGCACGCACCAGGTGCGCGGTGCTCGCGCGCTGCGGGGCGGCGCACCCGCGAAGAGCGCTTGCGCGGGGCCAGCAAAGACCGGTGGGCCCGGCGCCTGCGACTCGACGCGTCGCTCGCGCGCAGACGAGGGGACCTCAACGGAGCACGTCGCTTCGTCGGCAACGAAGGCAGCCGCCTGTTCGGACCAGCAGCTAGCTGACACCCACGTGCCCGACGCGTCGAGCCGGAGAAACTTCCGGATCTCGCCCGGCACCAATGCAGGGTCAGCGCCCGCAGCGACGACCTCGATGCCTCGCGGATCCACGACGCGAAGCGTGTAGCGAGCCGCGAACGGAGACATCTCCTGGAACACGAGCTGCGGATCCCTCCGGGCGCCACCGCAAAGAGCTGGAGCACGCCCTGTCGCATCTGGGCCATGCCGTTGTCGGCGAACACGACGAGCAACGCGCCCGTTGGCAGGGGCAACGCCGGGCCGCAGCGAGTGAGCCCCGGGGCAGTTCCGAGAGGTGCGGGGAGCACGTCCACGCGCACAGCATCCCCGCTGGTGCGCGCCAGGACGCAGCCCACGTCGGTGCCAGCATGAAAGATGGAGTCAGGAGAGCCGTCCCCGTCCACGTCCACCGTCTCGGCCAGCGTGGGAGTGGCCGTGATGCCGCGCGAAGAGAGGTCTGCGGCCACCGCGATCTCGACGGGCGAGCGCGTCTCCGCAGGCGGGACAGGCTCGGCGGTGGTGCTGGCCGGTTCGGTCGGCTCTGCCACGCTGGATTGAACCCGATCGGTCGGGTCTGGATGCGCGCACCCCGCCCCCACCAACAGAAGGAGCGCGAAGCCAGGGTGAGCGAGTGTCCGATTCATGCGAGCGCCTCCATTCCACCAGGTTCAACGAAGAGACCCACGGCGGGACGGTATCACCACACCGTGCAAACCCCTCAGTCGAAATACTGCGCGTACCAGTCGCGGCTGCATGATGGGCCTATCGCCGTCGCACAGCGCGGGCCGCTCGCGCCAGCGCTTGTTCTCCCAGATGCGCGTTCCTGGCGGAAGCCGTGCATGACCACGCGCACGTACTCCCGAACGTAGTCCTCGGAGAAGCGCGTGCCCTGACTGCCGGGCTGCATCATCAGGCCCAAGCGCAGGTCCACGTGCTCTTCGTCCACCGTGGTGTGGGTGTTGTAGAGCACGGTCTCCGCCACCGAGTGCATGTCGGTGATCTGGAACGAGGGCCCGTGGTAGATGGCCTCGAGCGTGTAGCCCGTGGTGGCGTGCTGGCCCGTGCCGCGCCCCTTCGAGCGCTGAATCGCCTGATGGCCCACGAACTCGTTCACGAACTCGGCGGGGTCGTTCTTGTGCACGGCTTGAAGTGCGCCACGTCCACCACGTTTTCGAGGATCTCGCGCGAGTGCGTACGGAGTCGCAGCTTGCCGTGCTGCCAGGTGGTCCACTCCGGGTGGCCGAACTGCGGACTGACGGGGATCTCGTATGCGGGCTCGCGGCCGCGCGGGTCGAAGTGCACGAACACGAAGCCGTTGCGCTCCACCACGCGGTGGCTGCGCAGCGGGGCCCGCTTGGGGAGGCGCGTGGCGTACGGCACCTCCACGCAGTCGCCAGCACCACTGAACTTCCAGGCATGGAACGGGCAGCGGATGCAACCGCCTTCCACGGTGCCCTGGCCGAGATGTTTCGAACACTTGCTTCAAATGATTCATGGTTCCTAGGAGCCGCTGCCGATGTTCTCGCCATCGAGACCGCTGCGGCTGCCCTCGGGTGAGTGTCGAGTGCAGCCGGCAACGGCGCCCGAAAGGGGAACGAATCCGCGCCGCGACAAGTAGAATGCGCCGATGCCGAACCTAAATCGTCCCGCGGGTCTCCTGCTGGCCTCCTTCCTCGTCCTTGGTGCGGCCCAGGTGCACGCTCAGGACTTCCGCCACCCCGTGCCGTGGGTGCCGGAGCGCTCGGTCGTCTGCGTTCCCACGCCTACCTCGTCCACGAGCTCGCTCGAGGACGACCTCACGGCGACCCGCGCGGGCGGCTTTCCGCGCACCGCGCTCGAGCTCGCCGCGACGTGTGCGGTCACGAGGCACTCGATCGCCGAGGCGTTCAACGAGGGCGGTCTCGTGCGGCATCGCGCCGGTGACTTCGCCGCCTCCGCTGCGTCGTTCGAGCAAGCCGTGATCGCCGACCCGAGCTACCTCGAGGCGCGCTTCAACTTCGCCTGCGCGCTGGCTCGACTCGGGAACCCGCGCGCCGCCATCGCGGAGATCGGATTCCTCGCGAGCGCGCGGCGTCTCGCTCAGCCGTGGCTGCAACGGGTCGCGACGGAACCCGACCTCGAGTCGGTTCGCGGCGACACAACGCTGCAGGAGTACGTGTCGGGACAGACCTACGGGGTAACCGCCCACACGCCGTTCCCCGCGCCGCGCGGGTTGCCTGTACCCGCCATCACCGGCCCAGTGTTCGAGCCGCTCACCTCGGTCCCCTGGGACGTGCTGCGCAGGATCCTGAGCGCTTCGCCATCCCTGAGCGGGCAACGAGGCATGCAGCCCATCGAGCCCTACGAGATCCGACACCCTTCGCTCGACGCGCGGGTGCCGCTGGACAGCGCCGGCTATTTTCGCCCCGAGCGCGGCCAGGTCTTCTTGGTCATCCCGTTCACCATCCCGGGGCGGGAGGTGCTCGAAGGGATCCTGGTGCTGCATTGGAATGGCTCCGCATTCGAGCCGGCGTGCCACGAGTATTGCTCGGCGCTGGGGGATCCGCGCTACCGCAGCCGTCACTACCTCACCGACCGACCCAACGAGATCCAGGTGGTGCGATGCAATTTCGACTATCGAGCCCGGTGCTCCACACGCCTGATCCAGACGGAAGGACGGGTGGCGCGCTTCCGGGGTTCCGACTCGCTCCCCGATGTCCAGCCGCCTGGGCCGGCGCGCGTCGAGCCCAACTGATCGAGCGACGGCGTGACCCGCGCCTTCGGCGAGCATCGTCGCGTAGGATGAACGAACCGTGTTCGCCTGCCTCGACGTCGACTACAGCCCCGCGCGCACCTGCGCCGCGTGCGTCCTGTTCGCGCGCTGGAACAGCAGCCAGCCCACGGCGGAGCTCTCGGCGCGCCTCGACCCGTCGGATGTGGCCGGGTACGTCCCGGGCGCGTTCTACGAGCGGGAGCTCCCGGCGCTCCTCGCGGTGCTCGACAAGCTGCCGTTCCCGGTGAGCGCGCTCACGGCGCTGGTGGTCGACGGCTACGTGTGGCTCGGGCGGGAGCAAGCAGGCATGGGGCATCACCTCTTCGAGGCGACGCGAGTCCCCGTGATCGGTGTGGCCAAGAACGCCTTCGCGAACAACGACGTCGCGCTGCCGTTGCTGCGCGGCACGAGCCAGAAGCCGCTCTATGTGACGGCGGTGGGCATGGACCCGCTCGAAGCGCGGGCAGACATCGCGGACATGCACGGCGAGCACCGCGTGCCGACGCTGCTGCGGTGGGTGGACAACGCGTGCCGGCGGGGCTGAGCGGGCCGCGTCGAGCACCCTCTCGGGTTCCGGCTTGACGTGCTCTGGCGGCACGGTGAGAGTGCCTGCTCCTGCATGTCGATCGTGAGCGGCCAGCTACTTGATCAGCGCTACCGCATCATCGGGTCGATCGCGCGCGGGGGCATGGGGACCGTATACGAGGCGGAAGACCTGCGGCTCGGACGCCGCGTCGCGGTCAAGGTCCTCCTCGAGGGGCTCGCCAACGACGCGAGCTGTCGGGAGCGGTTTCGTCGGGAAGCGGAGGCGGCGGCCCGAACCACGCACCCGAACCTGGTCGCGCTCTATGATCTCGCGCTCGACGCGACGCCCGCCTACTTGGTGATGGAGCTGCTCGAAGGGGTGACCCTCGAGGCCACCTTGGCCCGAGAGGGGCGGCTGCCTTGGCGCGTGGCGGCGCGCATCGGCATGGAGCTCAGCGCAGCCCTCGCGTGCCTCCACGGGGCGGGGATCGTGCATCGAGACATCAAGCCCTCGAACGTCCTCATCGAGACCAGCGGTCGCGCGAAGCTCATCGACCTCGGTGTCGCGCAGCTGCGCACGGGCAGGAGCTACGAGCGCCTCACGCAGAGCGGCGCGATCGTGGGCACGCCGGGCTACATGGCCCCCGAGCAGCTGGCGGGCGGCACCGTCACCGACCGCACCGACCTCTGGGCGCTCGGTGTGCTGCTCTACTACGTGCTGTCTGGGCAACGCCCGTTTGCGGCAGCCGACCTCTCGCGCCTGCTGTTCCTGATCGCCCACGAGTCGCCGACGCCGCTCCACGCGGTGGCCCCAGAGACCCCCGAGCCGCTCGAAGCGCTCGTGATGAGCCTGCTGTCGAAGGACCCGGCGCAGCGTCCCGTCAGCGCGGCCGCCACTCAGAACACGCTCTCCCGCTGCCTGGACAACCCCATGCCGGAGGTCGCCCCCCAAGGCGTAGCGGCACAAGCGCGTTGGGATCTCTCCGTGGGAGCGGTCGAGTTCCGTCCCACGCCCAGCGCGTCCGCCACGCCACCCATGGGCAGCCCGCTCGCGTCCGGAGGTGGGCCGTCGTTGCACGGAGCCACAGCGCAGGCGCCCCCGCCCGGTCCCGCACACGCGTCGCCCCACACGCAGGGCCCACGCCTCCCGGTCGCGGCGGTGGCTCTCGTGGGGGTGCTCGCTGTCTTGGCCTTGGGCATTGCCGGCGTCGCCCTGTTTCTCGTGGCGCAGCGCGCGGCAGGCACTGCTCCGCCCGGGCTCGCGACGCCCGCCGCAGCGCCAGCCACCCCCGCAAGTCAGCCGATGCCGAGCCGCCTCGAGATCATCCACAGCGGCACGGATGCGCTCGAGACGAATCGCCAGTTGGCACCAACGCTCGACCCCCTGCTTCGTGCGTGCATCAACCTCGCCGAGCGCCCTCTGGGTGTAGGGATCACCTACGCCGTCTACATCAACGTCGATGGCACGCCGAACCGTCTCGAGCTCATGTATGGCGCAGCGTCGCCCGCAGAGGCCACGTGCATCGAACGGGCGCTCATGGCCTCGCGCTGGCCGCCACGCCTCTCGACGCGGGACCCGGCGATGGTCATCCTCACGCCCGCGTACTGAAGCGCCGCTCAGCCACGGTTCTCGAACACGTCCTCGGGGCGGCGAACGAGCTGAACGAAGCCGGCCCCGGTGGAGCGGATCAAGTCCGGACGCACTCCCGACTCCTTGAGCTTGGCCCGGAGTCGCGCGAGCGCAGCGTCCCAGCGATGGCGGAGCTCCCCGGGATCGCCGCCCGTGTCGCTCCACACCTCGTTCGCGAGCACCTGCCACTCCACCGGCCCTTCGAAGACGATGAGCTCGCTGAGGATGCGCGCGCCGATCCCTGCGATGACCACGATCTCCGCCTGCCCATGGCGGTGGATCTCCACGCTGTCGTACCAGGCGACCATGCGCAGCGGTTCGTCCATCAGGCCGCCCGAGGTGGTCACGGTGCCCGTCAGCGCCACCGCGACGAAGCGCACGTCGATGCCCGCCACCCGCACGCGAGTGCCGTCGGTGACCGTCCTCGCCTGGGCGGGAGCGAGCTCTCCTGCGCATGCTCGCCAGCCGTCGCCGTTCCACCAGATGTGCAGCGCGGCGTCGGGCTCGAAGCGCGGCACCAGCTGAGGAGGCTTGCCCGCCATGAGGCTCGCGGTCCCCGGCAGGACCCGCCGGCCGAGCGCCGCACCCTCGATCGCGAGGACGGTGCGCGGGCCGTGGACCTCCTGCACGCGAACCACGAGGCCGGGCGCCAGCTCCACGTCCATTCCCGCTTCGAGGGCGACCTCGGCCATCGGCTTGCCGCGCACCGCGAAGAGCCGTCGCAGCGAGAGCAGCATGACCTCTCCGCGGCGCACGCTGACGAGCGCGTGTGCCTCGGAGATCCTGGGGTCATCGATGCAGAAGGCCGCGGTGGGGAGCCGCCCGATCAGGCCGCCGGGATCCACGTCCACGGTCTTCCCATCGGGAGCTCGGAAGCGAACGAACGCGCGCATGGCCCACTGTAGGGCGATTCCCGGGCGGAGCGCGAGGCCAAGCGAGGGGAGGCCGACCCGCGTGGGATCCGCGTGTGACGCCCCTCTCTAGGGCGCGGCGTAGATTCCCGCATGACCAACACACGAGTGATGTGGGCCGTTTTCGTCGCCGGGCTGACCTTCGTGGCAGGCTGCGGCGGGGCCTCGACCGGACAGGACGCCAGCGTCGACGCAGGACCGTTCGACGGGAGCACGGCGGACGGCGGTGGCCTCGACGCCGGCCCCGGAGCCGACGGTGCGCCGTGCGACGGGCCCGACGGGTGTGCGAGCGGCCACTGCGTCGACGGCGTGTGCTGCGAGGCAGCCTGCGAGGGCCTCTGTGTGTCGTGTCGCGGGGCGGACACCGGCGGACTCGACGGCCTCTGCCAGCCGGTCACCGCGCTCACCGACCCGGCCAGCGAGTGTCTGCTCGACGAGGCCTCGTGCGCGCCGGGCACGTGCGACGGCGCAGGGGCCTGTGCCCTCGGCGCCAACGGCTCGGTGTGTCGGCCAGGGCAAGGAGCGTGCGACGTCGCGGAGGTCTGCGCCGGCGGTGTCTGTCCACCCGATGAAGTGCAGCCGGACGGCTTCGAGTGCCGCATGGCGGAGGGCCCGTGCGATGCCGCAGAGCACTGCGACGGCGTCGACGCGGTGTGCCCCGTGGACGCGTTCGTGGACGCCACCATGCGCTGCCGTGACTCCGCGGGTGGCTGTGACCCGGAGGAGCACTGCGACGGCGTGAGCGCGGTGTGCCCAGCCGATGCGCTGGCTCCGCTCGGTTCGACGTGTCGCGCTGCGAGCGCCGCCTGCGACGTACCCGAGCTCTGCACCGGCAGCGCGCCCAGCTGCCCGGCCGACGACTACGCGCTCCCGGGCACGGTGTGTCGGCCTTCGGCGGGCTCCTGCGACGTGGTGGAGACCTGCGGAGGGTCCGACCCCGCATGCCCGGCCGACGTCACGGCCCCGATGACCTGCCCCGTGGCTCCCAACAGCAGCGCCAGCTGCGTCGTCGGAGAGTGCACCTACACGTGTAGCTCCGCGTACTGGGGGGACTGCGACTCGGCCCCCGGCTGCGAGACCCCACTCAACACGAACGCCAACTGTGGTCGCTGCGGCCAGGGCTGCGGTCCCTTCACCTGCCGAGTGTTGAGCGGGGTGTGGGCGTGCCGCCCGTAGCGCGCCCCGACACTCGCTCCTGACCGACATGCCCATCGAAAAGACGAGGACCTCATGCACCTACACACTTCGAAGCTGATACTTCTCTGGGCCCTAGCGCTGCAAGCGTGCGTCTGCGCCAGCCTGATGGGCTGTTCACCGGACGACCCTCCCGTGGTCGACGCGGACACCGACGGCGACGGCGTGGTGGACGACGCCGACAACTGCCCCGAGCTGCTCAACGCGGACCAAGACGACCTCGACACCGACGATGTGGGCGACGCGTGCGACGACGACATCGACGGCGACGGGTATCCCAACGATGACGACCCCGACCCCACGGTCGTCACCGCAGCCCTCCGCGTGAGCCTCGAGCGTGCCCCGGTAGCGCGCATGCCGTTCGTCGGCGATCAGGTAGAGGTCGCGTTCTCCTGTGCCCCCGCGCCATGCGAGACCACCTGCAGCGTCGATGGAGCCACGCCTTCGCCCTGCACCTCGCCCCTCGCGCTGGACGGTCTCGCAGCAGGTGAACACGTGGTGCTCATCGAGGCCGCGATCGGGTCGGTCACGGCGCGTGCGAGCGCCGCGTTCGAGAACGCCCGCCTGGCGTACTCCGCCGGCGCGCGTGCGAACTGCCTGGTCGATGCGTCCTCCGACCTCTTCTGCTGGGGTGACAACGGCAACGGCGCCGTCGGAGTGGGTGGAACCGTGGACGTGAGCGTGCCTGCGCCCGTGGGCACGTCACGAGCGTGGAGCATGGCGAGCGCGGGTACCGTGGAGTCGTGTGGCGTGAGCGAGGGCGAGCTCTTCTGCTGGCGCAGCAGCACGGCGGGGGTTCCGGCTCGAGTGGGGTCCGACTCGGACTGGGGCGCCGTCGACACGTTCGCGTTTCACGCCTGCGCCATCAAGACCACCGGCGCGCTGTACTGCTGGGGCTCTGGGACGCAGGGGCAGCTGGGCGACGGAAGCGGCATGGATTCACAGCTGCCGGTGCGCGTGGGAGTGGACCTCGACTGGGCCGACGTGAGCGTTGGGTCGCGCCACACGTGCGCGCTCAAGCGCGACGGACGACTCTTCTGCTTCGGTGACGGCACCGACGGTGCCACCGGCCAAGGGCACAACGACGCCACGCTGACGCCCACGCAGGTGGGGAGCGCCAGCGACTACGTGGATGTGGACGCTGGAGCGCTCCATACCTGCGCGTTGCGCGAGGGCGGAACCATCTTCTGCATGGGGAGCAACGAAGACGGACAGCTCGGCGACGGCGCGGTCACCACGCAGAGCACGCTGCCGGTCGCGAGCGGCTCGGACTCCGACTGGGCGATGGTATCGGCGGGCTCGATCCACACATGCGCGGTCAACCGCAGCGGCGCGCTCTACTGCTGGGGCGAGGGGAGCACCGGGCGGCGCGGTGACGCGAGCGGCGACGCGTTGGTGCCCACCCGCGTGGGCTCCCTGAGCAACTACGAGGGCGTCTGGGCCGGTGGTGAGCACACGTGCGTGTCGCAGCTGGGGGTCGTGTCGTGCTTCGGCGGGCGGTCGAACGGCCAGCTCGGCGACGGCAGCCTCTCGGACCGACCGAGCCCGGGTGAAGTGGACGAGCTGGTATGGGACCAGGTGTCGGCGGGCGGCAACTCGTCCTGCGGCCTGCGCGGTGGTGCGCTGTACTGCTGGGGCGTGAACGTACCCGACGGGGATCCGGCGTTCTTCGAGCGCGACTATGAGACGCCGACGCGGGTGGGCAGCCTGGCCGGCTGGACCCACGTGAGCCTCAACTCCTACCGGGGATGTGGGATCGAGAGCGGGCGCGTGTTTTGTTGGGGCGAGAACTCCAACGGGAGCGTGGGCGACGGAACCACCACGAACCGCACGGCCCCGACGCAGGTGGGGTCGGCGACGGATTGGGTACAGGTCACGGTGGGTGGGCTGCACACCTGCATGCGCAACGCGGTGGGCGACGGCTACTGCATTGGGTACAACGCGTACGGACAGGTGGGTTCGAACGACTTCGTCTCGCCTCAGCTGACCCCGACCCTCGTGTCGGACACCATTCGTTGGACTCACCTCTCGGCCGGCGGCAACCACACGTGTGGCGTGACGAGCGACCAGCGGCTCTTCTGCTGGGGTCAGGGCGTGGTCGGTCAGCTTGGCGTCGTCGGCACGGGGCACCGCAGCGCGCCGACCGAAGTCGACCTCGTCGCCTCGTTCGTGGATGTGAGCTGCGGCTACAACCACACGTGCGCCGTCACCACGGCCGGGGAGCTCTACTGCTTCGGCCACAACACGCGCGGTCAGCTCGGCGACGGAACCACGACGGGGCGCGCCACCCCAACGCGCGTTGGAGGCGACAGCGACTGGGCGCGGGTTGTCGCAGGCACGGGGCAGAACACGTGCGCCATCAAGGCCGACGGCCGCACCTACTGCTTCGGGCAGAACGACTCGGGCCAGCTCGGGAATGGAGGCTTCGCGGACGCGCTCGCTCCCGTGCAGATCCCTGAGTTCGTCGGGACCCAGGCTGCCGCGTCGCTGGAGGTGGGTAGCACTCATGCCTGCGCTGTGGCGACCGACGGCGCACTCACCTGCTGGGGCGACAACATCTCGGGGCAGCTCGGGTACGTCACCGGGTACCGCACGGACGCCGCTCCGATTCTCCTCCCGTGATCGAGACGCCATGGCTCGCACACCATCCTTTGGAACCACTCATGTCTGACCACCATCCGGATCGCTCCATGTCATTTCTGCCTCTGAGTCGCCGCGAGCAGCGCTCGCCGCTTCGAGCCCTGTGGCTCGCGGGCCTCACCACCCTCGTGCTCGCCTCCGGGCGCGCCGAGGCCCAGCCCGCGCCGGCCACCGTCGAGCCCTTGCCTGCGGAGCTGCAGGTGGCGCCCGCGCCGGGTCGGCGAACGGTCAGCGTCGGGGGCGCGACGTTCTGCGCGGGCACTTCCGTCGAGCCGCTGCGCCCGTCGTACCTGCGGGCGTCGTCACTCCGCGACGTGATCTCGCTGCGCCAGGTGCTGGCCGGGCGCGAGGCGTTCGCGTTCGAAGCCCCTGGCTTCCGCACCATGGGGCAGCTGGCCTGCGCTCACGCCAGCGAGCCGGCCACGCGCGACTGGCTGCGCGCGTACCGGCAGCTGATCGTCAACCAGACCGACATGGACGACGCGACCATCGACGGCCTCATCGCCGCTGCCCTCTCGACGACGGACCGACAGATCCGGCTCCCATGCGCCTCCCTCCAGCAGACGCCCTCGATGGCTCGACACGAGCAGGCACGAGCGCGGCTGCTCCGCGGCATCTGTGAGAACCGAGGCGTGGGGATGCCGGACCATCAGGCGATCTACTGGTACGACCGGGTGGGTGGCGTGCTGGGGCCCGAGGCGTCCCTGCCAAACCTCGAGCGGCTGGCCTTCGTGGAGAACTTCGTGAACGCCCGCAGCCGGTTCGACACGCCCGCGTCGCTCGTCTCGGGGAGCGGCCTCTTGGACTACGTGCTCAGCAAGAGCGAGTTCGAGGCCTTCGACGTGCGGGCGGCGCTCACCGAGCTCGGACGCCTCGGGCTCACGGAGACGGAGCTGCGCGTGGCGCGTGGCTACCTGTACATCGCGCGCGCTCGCCTCGCGGGGGCGCTGGCCGCCATGGAGCGAGCCGGCGCGTCGGACCCCGCCGTCGCGGAGTTCATGGGACCGCTGCGCACCGCCGCGCTGCAGCGCTGGGACACCGAGACGCGCCCCCACACCGCCGCGTTGCTGAGGGTGTCCGCGGTCGAAGAGGCGTGGCTGCGCGGCAACCGCCAGCTGCTCACGACCTGCGCGAACGATACGCGCAGCGCCTTCAACGCCTACGTCAGGTCGAGGAACCCACACAGTGAGGCGGACGTCCGCGCGGCGGTGGCGTCACCCGCTGGCCACCTCTTGGCGCAGGCCTGGCGGCGCTGCGAGCACGACGCGGGACACCTCGGCTTGGCGGACGCCATGGCGGACCTGCTGGCCGAGTACTCGCGCGCCCGGGGGCGTCTGACCTTCATGATCCAGTCTCTGCAGCGCACCGCCGCGGAGCGGAGCGCGGCCCGCGCGGGGTACGCCATCCTCCCGCAGACCTTCAACGTGATTCAGGACGTGGAGGCCGATGACGACTGGCAGAGTGAGGGGTCCGGCAGTCACCTGAGCGTCCGCGGCGTGGTGGCCACCGTGCAACGCCAGGGTGACCTGGTGTCGGTCGTGTTCCGGCGCGAGAGGGTGAGCGTCCCCATCATCGAGTGCGTCGAGACCAACCGGATCTCCCGTATCGACAACGACGGCGTGGTTCACTACGAGCGCAACTGCCGCGTGATCGGGAGCGAGCTGGTCGACGGGCAGATGGAGCCCGTGGTGGTTCACTCGTCGCTGGCGAGCGGCATCGCGGTGGGCTCGTTCCTCGAAGCGTCTCGTGGCTCGGACACCGACACGTTCGCCGTTCCCTTCACGCTGCGAGCACGTGCGGAGGGCGACCCGCT
This sequence comes from Sandaracinaceae bacterium, assembly GCA_016706685.1. Classification (NCBI taxonomy): domain Bacteria; kingdom Pseudomonadati; phylum Myxococcota; order Polyangiales; family Sandaracinaceae; species Sandaracinaceae bacterium. The sequence continues at coordinate 410,573 of JADJJE010000003.1, forward strand.
CTCGTTCCTGGGGGTCACGCTCTAGGCGACCTCACTCGCGCCGCTTGCCATCCTCTCCGTCGACGAGCCGGAGAGGGTCAGCGGGCTTCGGTGGTGGGCCCGCTGATGAGCACCTCGAGGCCGCGCTCGGCGCCGTCGGGGCGGGCGATGCGCAGCGTGAAGCCGTGCTGGGTGAGCACGTCCTCGGTGATGTGCAGGCCGAGGCCCATGCCGTGGGGGTGGCGGGTGCGGGCCACGTTGCCGCGGAAGCCGCGCTCGGTGAGGCGCGGGAGGTCTTCGGGGTCGAGGCCAGGACCGTCGTCGGTGACGCGCAGGGTGAAGGTGGCGCCTCGGCGCGCGAGCACCACGGCCACGTGGCCGCCCGCGTCGTTGTAGCGCACGGCGTTGTGCACCACGTTGCTGAGCGCGCGCTCCAGGAGGGTCACGTCGCCCAGCGCGAGGGTGGGCTGGTCTGGTACGGCGAAGTCGAGGGAGACACGTCGGTCGCGCGCGATCATGCGGTGCCGGGCGATGACCCGCTCCACCAGCGCCACCAGGTCCACGGGCTCGCGGACGCGGGCGTCGCTGGCAGCGTCGAGGCGCGCGCGCGCGTTCAGGTTGCGCAGCAGCGAGCCCAGGTAGTCGGACTCTTCCACGGCGAGGCGCAGCGTCTCGTCCACCGCGGTGCTGCCCGTGGCCGCCTTCGCCAGCTGCTCGCGCGCCGCCACCAGGTGCCCCTGCAGCACGGTCAGCGGCAGCATCACGTCATGGGTGGTGTTCGCGATGTAGGCCACCAGCGCAGCGTCGCGCTGCTGCAGCTGCGTCACCTGCGCGTCGATGCGCTCGCGGTCGGCGTCGAGCGCGCGCGCCACGGCGGTGACCTCGTCGCTGCCGCCCACCATCGCGACCGCGGACTTGCCGGGCCCGCGGGCGGCGGCGTCCTCGAGGCGACGCAGCCTGCGCACGAGAGGCACCGCGGCGAGCCACGCCACCAACACCGCGGCGAAGCCCACACCCACGCCAGTGAGGGCGCTGGCCACCGCGGCGTCGCGATGCACGGGCGCGTGCGTCAGGATCAGCGCACAGGGCCCATCGCTCCAGGGCATGGCCACCAGCACTTCGTACTGAGGCAGCCCGTCGCGGCCAGGCACGCGGTGGCTGGCCACCGTCTCGCCCCCGCGCACCGCCGCGAGCAGCTCGGCCGGCAGCGGAGGCCCTCCGCGCGCGCTGATCCCGTCTTGCGCATAGGGCTCGAGCGCCGCCATGCCCCGCGCCGCCCTGCGCTCCATGGCAGCCCGTCGCGCGCCGCGACGCCCCTCGGTCCCCTGGCCCGGCCCCGCGCCGGGCCCGCGCGCACGCCCGCGAAAGCGCTCGGGGGCGGCCTCGCACACCTCGCGCCCGCCCGCCTCCATGCGCGCCACCACGCTCTCGCGCACCAGCTCCACCTCGGCCTCGTGCCGGCGCCACTGCTGCAGCAGGGCCAGCGCCACGGCCAGCGGGATGACGGCTAGCCCCAGCGTCAGCGCCAGCCGCGTGCGCAGCCTCACGCGCCCGCCTCGCCCTCGAGCTCGGCAAGCCGGTAGCCCACGCCCCACACGGTGGCCACCTGCGCCCCGGCGCGGCCCAGCTTCTTGCGCAGCCGCGACACGTGCACGTCCAGCGCGCGCGCCGCCCCCTCGCGCTCACTGTCGAGCGCCTGCTCCACCAGGGACTCGCGCGACACGGCCGCCCCCGGCCGCTTGGCCAGCGCAGCCAGCACGCTCCACTCGGCCGGCGTGAGCTCCACCAGCGCGCCGTCCACCTCCACGCGCCGCGCCGTGAGGTCAATGCCGAGCGCCCCCACGCGCACCACGTCACTCCGCTCCATGGTCGGTCGCCGCAGCCGCGCGGTCACGCGCGCAATCAGCTCCTCCGGCCAGAAGGGCTTGGTCACGTAGTCGTCGGCCCCCAGCTTGAGCGCGCGCACCTTGTCGGCGGCGTCGTCGCGCGCGCTCAAGATCATGACGGGCACCTCGGACCGCTGCCGATAGAGCTTCAGCAGGTCCATGCCGTAGGTGCCCGGCAGCATGAGGTCCAGCACCACCAGGTCCACCTCGGTGATGGGCGCGCGGCGCGCCTCGTCGCCATCGCGCACCCACACGCAGTCGAAGCCCGCTCGCTCGAGGTGCGAGACGATCTGGGCTCCGAGCTGCGCGTCGTCTTCGACGAGGAGGATGCGAGGGGTGCTCATGCGCCCCTAGAATGCGGCCTCAGGCGGCCTTGTCTAGCTCGGCGATCATCTCGTCGCCGGTGATCTCGTCGGCGCTCTTCCCACCGAAGTACCGGGCCAGGCCCACCTGCTCGTAGTGCGGCTTGATGCGGTCGCTCAAGATGCCGATCTCGCGCAGGTTCGGCACCATGCGACCGAACATCACGCGGCGGAACTCCTCGAGCCCCGGCGACGTGCTCACCACCTCGCGCCACTGCGCGCGGGTGAGCAGGCCCTCGAAGTGCTCTTCGTAGACCTCCCACGCCAGGAAGCGGTTGCGCATGAGCAGCGCCACCTCGAAGGCCCAGTCCTCGCGCTCGTTGCGCTCGCGCGGCGTGAGCTGCGTGTTGAAGTGCTCGCGCAGGGCCACCACGCCGTAGTGCACGTGCCGCGCCTCGTCCTGGATGACCATCTTGAGCAGCTCCTTGAGCAGCGGCTCCTTGGTGAGCTTGTAGAGCGTGCCGAAGGCGCCGAGCGCCAGGCCCTCCACCATGATCTGCATGCCCAGGAACTTCATGTCCCAGCGCGAGTCCGTCATGAGCGCGTCGATGATCACGAAGAGGTTGTCGTTGATCTGGTAGAGCTTGTTCAGCTTGGTGTCGAGGTAGCGGTGGAAGACCTCGACGTGGCGGCCCTCGTCCATCACCTGCGTGGCGCCGTAGAGCTTGCCGTCGAAGAACTGCACGGCCTCGGTGACCTGCGCCGCCGCCAAGAGCGCGCCCTGCTCACCGTGCAGGAACTGGCTGAGCATCCACGCGGCCACGTCGCGGGTGAGCTTCTCTTCCTCGGCGGACGTGAGCTTCACGCCGAACTCGCGCAGCAGCTGGAGGTTGAGGAACTCCTTCGGGAGGATGGCCTTCTCCATGTTGTGGGGGTCCACGTCGGTGTGCCAGGCCAGGTACGTGTCGCCGTTCCACTGGCCCAGCTTCGCGCGGCGGTAGAGGTCCTGCATCTCGGGCTGGTCGCTCGGATACGTCCAGTCGAAGAACGCGCTGTGCGTGGCTTGAATCAGGGTGGGCACGCCCTGCTTGCCGCGCTGCAGGAGCAGCCCGCGCACGCCGGAGGGGCCGAGCGACGCCATGACGCGCGGGTCCTTCACGGCGGTCAAGACCTCGACCGCGTCGAAGTACGGCTCCACACGGTGACGCACGTTGTTCGGGAGGATGGTCAGGAGCTGGTTCATATCCATAGTGGGCCTCGTGGTGCTTGGGGGCAGGGTCTAGAAGCTGTCACCGAAGAACTCGCGGACGAGCTGCGTGTGAAGGCGGGAGAGGGTCTGGTTCACGATGGGCATGGCGCGCTCGATCATGCGCGCCGCCTGCGGAGGCGGGAGGTGTGCGAGGCGCGACGAGAGCAGCCCCACCTCTTGGCGGAACAGGTTGCTCATGGCCTCGTGGTAGAAGGCCACGTCGGCCACCGTGAAGCCGCGCTCCTTGCTGAAGCCCAGCTGGCGCAGCTCACCGAGGGCGTCGAACAGCCACGCCTCGCCGGCGCTGAGCGAGGGCTCGCCATCGCCGCGAATCACGGTGGCAAGGCCCAGCGCCTCGGCCTGCGTGACGTCGTCGAGGTCCACGCCGGCACGCCGCATGAGCTCCGCCACGGTCACGCGCTCAGCGGGGCCACGGCTCGATAGCGACTCGTCGAGGTTGTCGCGCACGTCCAGCAGGAACTGCTGCTGCTCTGGGGCAAACGCCTCTTCGCGCCCGTCCAGCAAGGCCTTGATGGCCTTGAGGGGCAGGAAGCGCTCGTGCTGCAGCTTCTTGATGAGCCGCAGGCGCTCCATGTGGGCCTCGGTGTACCAGGCCATGTTGCGGCCGGTCTTGTGGCCCGGCGGCAGGAGCCCCTGCTGGATGTAGAAGTGGATGCCCTGACGGTCGAGCCCGGTGGCGTCGGCCAGGTCTTTCATCTTGTAGCGGTAGCGGTCCCGGTCGATGGGCAGGACCTTGGCGCCGGCGCTCGTGCTCATCGCGAGCCTCGCTCGCGCTCTGCCGAAGAGGCTCCCGGGCGCAGCGTGACCGGGCCCACAGGGTGGCCCACGCAGGTGAGCACGTAGCCCTCGGCGCGCTCTTTGTCGCTCAGGCAGTTGGGCTCTTCCATGGCCACCTCGCCGTCCACGCACAGCATCTTGCAGGCGCCGCAGCCGCCCATGGCGCAGCTGAAGGGCATGGCCTCACCGCCCGCGATGGCGGCGTCCAGCAGGCTCTGGCCGGGCTGCACCACTAGCGTGCGGGAGGTCTGCCCGCGCTTGAGCGTCATGGGCTGCGGCGTGTCCGCGCCGCGCGCCTCCGTGCGGGCCTCGGGCGAGCCGAAGCGCTCCTCGTGCAGGCGCCCCTTGGGCAGACCGCGGCCCAACAGCAGCTCGCGCGCGGCGTCCATCATGGGCGTGGGTCCGCACACGAAGCACTCGTCCACGGCGTCGAGGGTCACCCCGAGCGCATCCAGGCGACCGCCGAGCGTGGCGCCGTCCAGCAGCCCGCGCGCGCCCTGCCAGTTCGCGTCGGCGTCGCTCAGCACGTGGTCCACGGTGAGGCGCCCTTCGCTCGCGGCCACCAGCGCGCCCAGGCGCTCACGGAAGATGACGTCCCCCTCGGCGCGGTTGCCGTACACCAGCGTGACGCGCGCGCTGGGCTCCTGGTGCAGCGTGGTGGCCACCAAGCTCATGATGGGCGTGATGCCGCTGCCACCGGCCACCAACAGCACGTGGCGCGCAGCCCCCGCGACGCCGGGCTCGAGCACGAAGCTGCCCGAGGGCCCCAGCACGTCCAGCGGCATGCCCTCGTGCGCGGTCTGGTTGAGCAGGTTGCTGACGCGCCCATCCGGCACGCGCTTGATGGTGATGTGCGGGGCCTCGCTGCCCGGGCCCGCGGCAGGCGCCGCCAGAGAGTAGGCGCGGCGCAGGCGCACGCCGTCCACCACCACGTCCACGCTCATGAACTGCCCGGCGCGGAAGCGGAGCGGCTGCCCGTTGAGCTCCTCGAGGTACAGCGACACCGCGTCGGGCGTCTCGCGCACCACACGGGCCACCTTCACGCGACGGCTCACGGTGAGCGAGGGCGCGCCCGCGAGGGCCACCACCTGCGCCTGAGACGCGTCGCCGTGCCGGGCGCCACGCTTCACCAGCGGGCTCGGGCGGCGGCCATGCACCAGCGCGTCGAAGAGCACCTGCGCGTCGCGGCGCGCGGCCTTCACGGGGTTGCCCATGAACTCCGGCAGCGCGTCCAGCGCGTCCAACTCCTCGAGCGCTACGGCCCGGGTGACAGCCTGCTGCAGGGTGGCCACGGGCGCCGGGCGCTCACCGCGCACGGCGCCGGCCAGCACGTGCAGGTCACGGCGCGCCTGGTCCACCTTCTTGGCGGCGCCGTGGGGCAGCGCCAGCGTCAGCACGCGAGCGGCGTAGTCGAGAGGGCGGGCAGGACGGGACTCGGGGGCGCGAACCAGCATGGAGAGAACATAGCGGCCACTGGGTGAAAGTGTCAAGAGACACCAAACACTTTCCACATGGAAACACGGATCCCGCTGAAATCGCTGGGCAACCTTGCGCCACCACCCCCCCGCTTGCACCCTTGGCGCCGAAGGAGATCACATGCGCGTACTGGTCACTGGGGGAGCAGGCTTCATCGGGAGCCACATCGCGGACGCCTTGCTGGCGCGAGGCCACGAGGTGCTCGTGGTAGACGACCTCAGCTCTGGACGGCGCCACAACGTCCCGACCGACGCACGCTTCCAGGAGCTCGACATCCGCGACGGTGAGGGTGTGGAGCGCTGCCTGACCGAGTTCGCCCCGGCCGTGATCTGCCACCAGGCCGCGCAGACCAGCGTGAGCGTCAGCACGCGCGAGCCGCTGCGCGATGCCTCCATCAACATCCTGGGCAGCCTCAACATCCTGGGCGCGGCCCGCAAGCTGGGCATCGATCGGCTGGTGTTCGCCAGCACCGGCGGCGCCATCTACGGCGAGGTGCCTGCGCCCGAGCGCGCCGAGACCACCTGGGTGCCGAAGCCCGTGAGCCCATATGCGTGCTCCAAGTACGCGTTCGAGAGCTACCTGTCGGGCGCGCGCGTGGAGTACGGCTTCGAGTCCACCGTGCTGCGCTACGCGAACGTGTACGGCCCGCGTCAGGACCCGCACGGCGAGGCCGGCGTGGTGGCCATCTTCTGCGATCGCCTGCGGGCCGGGCAGGCGCTGCGCGTGAACGCCATGCACCAGCTGGGCGACCGCGGCTGCGTGCGCGACTACGTGTACGTGGCGAACGTGGTGGAGGCCAACGTGCGCGCCGTGGAGGGGCGGCTCACCGCCAAGGTGCTGAACGTGGGCACCGGCGAGGAGTGCGACACCCAGCAGCTGGCCGAGACGCTGTCACGCGCCTTCGGGGTGGCGCCCAACCTGACGTTCGGCGAGCGGCGCGAGGGTGACCTGCTGCGCTCGGTGCTGGCTCCGAGCGCAGAACTGGCGGACATGCAGCTGGTGGGGCTTCCCGAGGGGCTGGGTGCCACGGCGGAGTGGTACCGCTCGGTGAAGTGAGTCACGGCTCGAGCTCGAGCTCCACGCGCCGCGACTGACCCGCCATGATCTGCACGATGCGGCGCGCGGTGGGGCCCTCGGTCCCTGCGGCCACCGTGTGGCGACCAGGGCGCAGGCTGACTTCGGTGGGAGCGCGACCCATGTAGCGACCGTCCACCCAGACGTCGCCCCAAGGGACCACGGTCACGCGCAGCGTGCCGGGGCGGGCGTCGTCGGGGGGCGCGGTGTTGTCGTCCGGCGTGGGCGGAGCGCTCGCGTCGGGCTCGGGGGCCTCGGCGGGCGCCGTGTCTGGACCGAGAGTTGGCGCAGCGGCCGGCGCAGGACGCAGCGAGGGAGGCGCGGTGGCCTGGACAGACGGGGCGCCGAGAGGCCGACCTGCCACTGCGGCGCTGGCCGTGACGGGAAGCGAGGCCGTGGGGAGACCCGGTACCACCGTCGTCTGCGTGCGCCCGACCGTGCCCGGCGCGGAGACCGCTGCGCTGGCCGTCACAGCTGGTGCTGAGGTGGCGCCGCGGGGGCCCCGCGCGAGCGCGGCGCTGTTCGGGGGCGCATCACCCGCACGGGGCGCCGCGCGGAGCGGACCCGTCGCGAGCCACGTCGCACCCAGCAGCACGGCCGAGAGCGCCGTGACGAGCAGCGCCAACCCCAGCCCACGACGCCGCGGTGGCGCAGGCTCGGCCGTGCGCGGCGGCAGCACCACGGTCTCCGACGCAGCCTGCAAGCCCAGCGCCATGGCCGGCACGTGGTCGAGGCGCGTGTCGCCAACCTCCTCGCGCTGCGCCGCCACGTGCTCGCGTGTGTCGAGGCCGCCGCGCAGCTCGTCCACCTCACGCCCCAGCCGCCGCCGCGCTTGGTGCAGCCCGGGCAGCAGCGCCAGCTGCTCGATGAGCGCGGTGGCGCTGGGCGTGCGCGCCTCGCGGTCCGTATGCAGCAGCCCCTCGATGGCGCCCAGCAGCGCGGGCGGCGTGTCGGCCGGCGCCAGCTCCCGCACGTGGGGCCGCTCGCCCTCGGCGATGCGCCGCATGATCTCCACGTCGTGCCCGCCATGGAAAGGGCGCTGCCCGCACAGGCACTCGAACAGCAGCACCCCCAGCGCAAACAGGTCTGCGCGCCCATCCAGCTCTTCGCCGCGGATCTGCTCGGGCGACATGTACGCGATCTTCCCGCGCACCCCCGTGCTGGTGGTGGGCGCCGCGCTGCTCATCACGCGCGCCACGCCGAAGTCGGTGAGCTTGATCTCGCCCGTGCGGCTGAGCATCACGTTGGCGGGCGAGACGTCGCGATGCACCACGCCGTGCTCGACCCCGTGCGCGTAGCGAAGCGCGTAGCCCAGGTCGAGAGCCAGCCGCGCCACCAGCGTGGGCGGCAGCACACGCCCCGGCCGGGACGTCAGGTAGTCGCGCAGGTCCACGCCGTCGATGAGCTCGAGGGCCAGGTACTGGGTGCCCAAGACGTCGCCGAACTCCACCACGCTGACGATGCCCGAGTGGCGCAACGTGGAGGCGATGCTGGCCTCGCGGTGGAACTGGCGCAGGAAGCTCGGGTCCCCCGCGAACGCGGGCAGTACCCGCTTGAGGCACACGCGCTGCTCCACCCCGTGCAGCCCACGGCGCAGCGCCAGAAACGTCTCGGCCATGCCACCCACGCCGAGCCGCCGCACGATTTGGTAGGGCCCGAACAGGCGCGCGTCCGTCTCGCTCACGACCGCGCCTCTAGCAGAGGTGGGTAAAGTCAGCCAACCGACTACACCAGCCCACTTCATATGACACGGGATGACCCGCGGGTTTGTTGCTACGCTCGCGGCCCGTGAACGATGTGCGCCACGAGAGAGAGCCGAGCCAAGGCACCCGAGGGCTGCCCTTGCCCGAAGGCGTGAGCGAGACGTCCCCGCTCGCCCGCGAGGCCATCCGCGTGTACGGCCGCTACGAGGTAGAGGTCATCGAGGCCTACACGCTGTGCCCGTGGGCCGAGCGCTCACGCCGCGAGGGGCACACGCGCCAGCTGGTGCTGGACGAGCCACTCGACGCCGACCGGGTGCTGGCCGCCATCGACGTGCTGGCCGCCGACGCACGCGTGGAGGTGGGCTTCCTGCTGTTCCCCTGCTGCACCCTGCCGCGCGTGGCGTTCGAGCGCTTCGTGTCGGGGCTGCGCGACCGCGACCAGCAGCGCGGGGCTGCCTTTGCTGCGGCGGCGTTCCACCCCGACGCGCCGGCCGATCTGAGCGACCCCTATCGCCTGGTGCCGTTCATCCGCCGCTCGCCGGACCCCACCATCCAGCTCATTCGTCGCAGCGTGCTCGAGTCCGTGCGCCGGCCAGGCGATGGCGGCACCGGGTACATCGACCCGAGCTCCATCACCGACCTGGTGGCGTTCTTCAAGAACCCGCCGAAGCCGCCGCTGCACGAGCGCGTGGCCCAGGCCAACCTCGAGCAGATCGAGCGCGTGGGCGTGGCGCCCGTGGAGCAGGTGCTGAGCGACATCCGCGCCGACCGCGCGCGCGCCTACGCCGAGGTGCTGGGAGCAGACCACCCGGCTGTGGGGCTCTGGCCAAACGCTCCGCCTGCCTGAGGGCAGGAGGGCGTTGCCTACGCGGCCCGCCGACGCGCGAAGCCGGCGCTCACGGCGCCCCACAGCATGCCCAGGACCAGCCCACCGGCGTGCGCCCAGTTGGCCATGTTCATGACGCCCAGGAAGCCCAGCAGCATCCAGAACAGCATGAAGATGATGGTGCTCTGCGCGGGCATGATGGGGCTGCGTGGGTCCAGCCGCCCACGGACCCACACGAAGCCCAAGAGGCCGTAGACCACGCCGCTCAGGCCCATGGCGCTGTGCCGCGTGATGAAGCCCTCCGCCAGGATGCCACCCACGCCGAAGACCAGCACCTGCATGAGCAGGTAGCGCGAGCGGAAGTGGTACTCGATGGCGCTCCCCAGCTGGTGCACCCACATCATGTTGAAGATCAGGTGGAGCCAGCCGATGTGGAAGACCGCCGGCAAGAACAGGCGCCACCACTCCCCGCGGGTGGTGATGGCGTTCCAATCGAAGCCGAAGAGCTCGGTGTAGAGGTCCCCCACCTTGGTGAAGTAGGCGACGATGCCGCTCAGGACGATGAGCCCCAGGCTGACCGTGCCGATGGCCGGGGCCTCGTGAGCGCGCGCCTGCTCGGCCTGTGCACGTTCCGTGCGACGATGCGCCTCGCGCTCCTCGGCCGTGCGGGTGCGACGCGTGGCCCCGGCCCGGGCGGCCAGGTCGGCGATGCGTGGGTCCCGAGGATCCGTGACGTAGGCCTCGAGCAGCTCTTCCGCGAAGTCCATGTCGGACTGCGCGTGGACCCACACGCCAAAGCTGCCGTCCGCCTCGAGCTTCACCGAGGCCGCGACGTCACCGCCCACGAGCGCGTCACGCAGGAACTGTGCCTCGCGGCGTTCTTCGCGGCTCGTGAGCTTTCGCATGGGCGGTCAGCCTAGCAGGCCGAAGCCGAGCGCGCATTTGGAGGGGCTACGTGACGAGCGCGATGGGAGCCGGCCGCAGCCGGAGCAGGACCCCGAGCTGTGCGAAGATCAGCTCGTCGGCCTCGCGACCCAGGCGCTGGTGGGCACGCCCCGCGATGTCCCGAAAGCGCCGCGCGAGGGCGTGCTCCGGCACGATGCCCATGCCTACCTCGTTGGTCACGATCAGGACTTCACACGGCAGTGCCCCGAGTGCGGCCACCAGCTGCTCCACACGCGCCTCGATCTGCACGTCGGTCAGCCCCGCCAGGAGCAAGTTGGACAGCCACAGCGTGAGGCAGTCGATCACCACCACCGACGCCCCAGCGCAGTGGCGCAACGCCTCTTCGAGAGCCTCCGGCACCTCCACGGTGACGAAGCGCCCGCCCCGGTCGTTCTGGTGTGCAGCCACGCGCGCGCGCATCTCGTCGTCGAACGCCACGGCCGTGGCCAGGAAGCGGCGCTCACCCTCGTGCAAGGCGGCGCGTTCCTCGGCGTAGCGGCTCTTCCCCGAGCGCGCTCCACCGCCGATGACGACCAGGTGTGCCACCCGCCCCGCTCAGTTGATGGTGTCGAGCACGCTGTGGTCGAACTCGATGCGGTGCGGCGCGGTGGTCCAGCGCATGAAGATGCGGCCCACGCAGTTGCTGGGGTTCACGGGCCCGAACGTGCGGCTGTCGAAGCGATGCGGCAGCCGGTTGTCGCCCATCAGGAAGATGCCGTCGCGCACCACGATGTTGCGCGTGCGGAAACCCACGCGCGAGTCCTGCATGAAGAGGTGTTCTTCACCGCTGCGTGCCTCGCGGCCGATGATCACCGAGTACGCTTGCGTCTCCCCGTTCATGGTGAAGGACACCGTGCGGTCGATGTTGCGGTCGGGGGAGTGTCCGTCGATCTTCATGAAGCCGCGGTCTGCCGAGATGGTGGCGCCGGGGCGCGCGATGAAGCGCCCCACCACGTAGCCCGCGCCCGCTGGATGACGGCACACCAAGAGGTCCCCGAACTCGGGCGTGCCGCCCTTGCTGTTCCACATGAGGACGGTCTCGCCCGCGAGCAGCGTGGGAGCCATGCCGTCATCGGAGATCATGACGGGCGTCACGAAGAAGGCCCGCAGGACGCCCGCGATGGCGCCGCAGACGGCGAGGACGCCGAGGAGGAACTTGAGGGAGGCTTTGGTCACGAGGTGGGAGGATGAGCCCTTTCGGGCGTTCGGCCAACTTCGAGCAAGTGGGCCACAGCGAGCGTCAGTCGAGCGCGACGCGGACGCCCGCGCTCAGGGTGAAGCGCCCGATGGCGTCTTGGAAGTCGTTGGTGAAGCCATAGCGGAAGCCGAGGCTGAACGTGGCGGGGCCCACCAGCGCGCTCAGGCCCAGGCCCGCGCCCAGCGCCGTGAAGAGGCCGCCATCGGCGCGCCCGATGCTGCTGTCCACCTCGAGGCCCAGGTAGAGCGCGTCCAGCAGCTGGACGTCGGCGCCGTAGGCGGAGGCCCACAGGAACGGGCCAGCGCCGTCCATGCCGAGCAGCGCGCCCTGACGCGTGCGCAGCAGGAAACGGTCGCCCAGCCGGTAGCTGAGCGCCACCGACGGGCCGAGGCGCACGCGCTCGATGCCCTCACGCTCGCCACCCGTCGGGAACCACGCGCTCAGGTCTACATAGAGCGACAGGTCATGGCGCGTGAGCAGGCGGTAGCCCACCCACGCCTGGAGGTCTCGGTCGCCGCGCTCGGCCGGCACCACGCCGCTCTCCGCCACGTCGATGGCGTGCGCGATGCCGAGGCGCAGCTGATCGGTGGGTGCGGCCTCGATGCCCACGGTCGCGCGCCAGTAGCCCTGGTCCTGCGCCATGCGGCCCTGATGGCTGAGCATGGTGAAGCCACCGCTGCCCACACGCCGGTCGTTCACGAGGCCCATCAAGCTGGGGTGCGCGGCGAGTCCGAAGGCCTCTTGCGGGCGTGCCGCGGCGACGTGCGTGGGGGCCTCGGTCACCACGGGCGGAGGCGGCGTGACCGCGGGCGCAGGCGCGTCGGGCTCTTGCACGTTGACGGTCAGCTCGGCGATGGGCGAGGGCGGCACGCTGACCGGCTGGGGCTGCGGCTCGGGCTCGGTGCCGGTGGGAGGCTCCGTGGGCTCCGTGGGCTCGGTAGGCTCCGTGGGCTCCGTTGGCGTCGCGGGCTCTTCGGGCAGCGGCTCGACCGCCACCACCGTCAGCTCGAAGTTGGCGGGCGCGCTGGGGCTCGCCACGAGCGTGACCACCAGCCGGCCCTCGTCCTGCTCCACGTGCTGGATCTCGACGCCCTCGGGCGCGATGACCCGCAGCTCCGGCAGGGGCTGCGTGGCGTCCAGCGTGAAGGTCACCTCTTGCGGGTTGCCGCGCGTAACGGAGGCCGGCGCGCCGGGCTCGAGGCCCTCCACCGTGATGGCGGGCTGCTCCACCTGGACGGCGAGCGCGGGCTGCGAGCCGCCGCCCGTGGCGGTGCAGGTGAGCTCGGCCAGCCCCGGCCGCGTGAACACGCCCTCGGCTGCCGCGGGGCCGTCGGCCAACCCACAGAGAAACCCGTCCGGGCTGAAGAAGCGGGTCCCGCGCAGCACGGCAGGGGCGGTGGCAGGGCGGCCCCAGTCCCCCTCCACCACGCTGGTGCGGTCGGGCTCGGGCGCGCCGGGCGGCTGCAGGCCCACCAGCGACACCGTGAGCGGGATGCGCTCGCTGGGCCGGCTCTCGAGGCGCGAGGCGTCGATGGTGGCCAGCGCCAAGTAGTAGGTGCCGGCGGGCAGCCGGTGCACCTCGAAGCGATGGATGGTGGCGGGCGCTTGCACCGCCGCGATCAGCCCGCCGCCGTCCTCCTCGGTGGACAGCTCCACGCGGTAGTAGGCTGCGCCGGGCACCTCGGCCCACTCGCCGACGAGGGTGCCGCCGGCGCCCACCACACCGATGACGCTGCGGCGCGTCTCGCCGGTGAGGGTGGGGGTGGCGGGCAGCGGGCGCGGCCGAGCGGGCCGCTCACCACGCACCACGGTGGAGCCGTAGCCCGGGCGCACCGTGACAGGGGCTCCCGTGGCACCGCGCACGCGCGCCGAGCCACCGCTGTGGTTGGACACCACGCTGCTGCCCTCTTGGTCCACTGTGACCACGGAGGAGCCGCCGTTGAGCTCGGTCTCGCCGCTGGGGGTGGCCACTTGCAGGCGCAGGTCCCCCAGGCGGCTGCGCAGCGTGCCGCGCTCCAGGGTGGCCTGGCTGGTCCGGCGCCGCGCCGTGCTCTCGGCCGTGCCACCGTAGATGATCACCAGCGTGTTCTCGCGCATCTGGATCGCCGACTCGTCGCGGAAGGTCACCTCGGCGCTGGCCGACTCTTCGGTGCTCACGTGCCAGCCACGGTAGAGACCGAGCCCTCTGCGGGCGGACCGCCAGTCGGCCGAGCTGGACGAGCGCGCCTGGACGTCTCGTGCGGTGCGGGTGACGCGCGCGTCGGGCGCGTTGGGGTTGCGCACCGGGATGGTGATGGTCACCCCGGGCCGGATGTTACTGGCGTCCGAGCCCATATGGGGGTTGTAGCGATAGATGACCTCGTGGCACTGCCGCGGGTTCCCGAAGAAGCGCTGCGCGATGCCGTAGCAGGTGTCGCCCACCTGGATGGTGTAGAGGATGGTGTCTTCGCCGCCGCCGTCCTGGGCAGCGGCCGGCGCGCGCAGCACGAGCGCGAGCGCGGTCACGAGGAGGGCACCGAGTACGGCGCGCTGAGAGGTCCTTGGCATCATTTCTTTCGCTCGCTCTTGCGGATGGCACGCGCGACCTTGCGCGCCACCTCTTCCGGGTCGTAGGGGGTCACCACCACGTCGGCGGCGCCTGCGCGGAGCAGCTGCGAGAGCCGCTCCATGTCCCCCTTGGGGGCGTCGGTGATCACGGGCTCGCCCGCGCGCGCCAGCGTGGCGATCTCCTCGGGCGCGAGACCCGGGGCGAACACGGCGCGGGCGGGGGTGGCGTCGTAGGCGCGCAGGAAGAGGCCGTTGGCCGCGAGTCCCAGCAACAACGCCTCGTCGTTCGGGCCGATGTAGGCCACGTCCAAGCCACCGGTGGGACCCGGCCCTGGAATGAGCACGTTGTCGCTCTCCGACATCATGGTGGGCGCGTTGGTGGAGATGGGCGCCTGCGAGACCATGCGCGCGGCGCGACCGAGCAAACGACCGCCTTGGGTAGCGCCGTGCCGCGAGGGGGCCGCCGGGTCCACCGCCAGCAGCACGTCGCGCACGCTCTGCGCGGAGGGCCGAGCCTCGGGGGTCTTGTCCATCATGCGCTGGATGAGGTCGTCCACGGAGCCGGGGACGTCCAACTCGGGGAAGGCCTCGCGTATGGGGGTGGGCGCCACGAAGAGGTGGCGCGAAATCAAGATGGCGGTGTCCCCCTGGAAGGGCGGGGTGGACGTCAACATCTCGTAGAGCATGCAGCCCAGCGAGTAGACGTCCGTGGCGGGCGTGACCTCGATGCCGCGGGCCTGTTCCGGGGACATGTAGTCGGGCGTGCCGGTGACCACCCCCTCGCGCGTGAGGCGACCCATGTCGCCCTGCTCGGCCATGAACGCGAGTCCGAAGTCCACCACCACCACGCGCTCGCTCCCGTCCGCGGCGGTCTCGATCATCACGTTCTCGGGCTTGAGGTCGCGGTGCACCAGGCCGATGGCCGCAGCGGCGGTGAGCACGTCGGCGATCTGACGCGCGTAGCGCAGCGCGCGCACCAGTGGCAGCGGCGGCCGGTCGAGGTCCACCAGGCTGCGCAGCGTGGCGCCCGTCAGCAGCTCCATCGCCATGTAGAGCGCGCCCTGGTGCTCGCCGAAGTCGTAGACCTCCACCGCGTTCGGGTGCCGCAGCGCCGAGGCCACGCGGGCCTCGCGCTCGAAGCGCGCTCGGGCACCCTTCCGGGCTGCGTGCTCCGGCAGGATGAGCTTGAGCGCCACCTTGCGGCGCAGCTGGATCTGCGTGGCGAGGAAGACCACGCCCATGCCGCCCTCGCCCAGCTTGCGCTCGAGCTCGAAGCGCCCCGCGATGACGTCTCCGGCCTTCAGCACCGTGCTGTCGGTGCTCACAGGCGCACCTCGTACACGTGCACCGGCAGGGCGCGCCCGGTCATGACGCGCTCGCCCATGTCGACGAAGTCGTAGCCGCCGTCCGACAGGTTCTTGGTGGCCTGCGTGGCCAGGATCTGCTGCGGCCGGGCGATGGCCTCGAGGCGCGCGGCCACGTTCACCGTGTCGCCGATGGCCGTGTACTCCATGCGGCTCTCGGAGCCCACGTTGCCCACGATGGCGGGCCCCGAGTTCACGCCGATGGCCAGCTCGATGCGCACGCCGTACTTCGTGTACCAGCCCTCGTTGCCCACCTCCACGAAGCGCAGCATGTCTTCGGCGGCGGCCAGCGCGCGGTCGGCATGATCATCGGCGGGCGTGGCGGCGCCCCACACGGCCATCACGCAGTCACCGATGAACTTGTCGATGGTGCCACCGTGCTTGAAGACCACCTCGGTGAGCACCGTGAAGAGCTCGTTCAAGAGGCCCACCACCTGCTCGGCGCCCAGCTGGTCGGTCATGGGCGTGAAGGCCACCACGTCGGCGAACAGCACCGAGATCTCGCGGCGCGAGCCGCCGAGGTGCATGTCCTGCTCCCGCTTGACCACGCAGTCCACGATCTCGGCCGGCAGGTAGCGCCCGAGGTCCCCGCGGATGGCCTCTTCCCGCCGGATGCGGCGCTCGCTGGCCTGGAGGTCGGCCGCCGCGTTGCTCATGACGTCGCCCAGCACGCCGAACTCGTCCAGCGTGCGCAGCGTGACGCGCTTGTCCCAGCGCCGCGCGGCCAGGTCTTCGGCGAACATGGAGAGCGCGCGGATGGGCCGCGTGACCTGGCGCGCCACGATGAACGCCGCGATCAGCGCGAGCGCGATGGCCACGCCCACCACCACCAGGATCACGGCGCGCATCTCGCGCGGAGCGGCATAGGCCTTCTCCTCGGGCACCTGCACCACGATGGTGAAGCGCCGCTGGTGGGACCAGAACGCCGTGCTGATGGTGGGCACGCCGTCCGAGTTGATGTTGGGCCCCACGCCGATGAAGTCCCGCACCTCGCTGCGGGCATTGGGGCCCACCAGCTGTTCCAGCTCGGGCGCGGCGTCGAGCGCGGCGGCGCGCGCTCGGTCTAGGTGCACGATGAGCCGCCCGTTGGCGTCGGCCACGAACACGTCGTCGCCACCGAAGTCGGAGCTGGCCAGCTCTTCCACGCGGGCCTGGACGGGCTCGAGCGACACCAGGCTGGCCGCGAAGCCGCTGACCTGCTCGCCCACGCGCAGCGGGATGGCCAAGAGCACGCGCGGCGCGTGGCCCTCGTCCACCACGGACTCGCCGGTGCCCACCTCTTGACCCTCGGCCTCGGCGCGCACCGCCGCCGGCAGCTGCTCGGGCGGCTCCACACGGGCGCCTGGCTCACGGATGACGGCGATGCGCGCGCCGCTCGGGTCGTAGATGGCGACGTGATCGAGCGACTCCCACGCGGCCACCACGTTGGTGGCGAGCGACTCCACCACCGCCTCGTCGATGCTGGGGTCCGTGATGGTGCGACCCACCAGGTCGAGGCCATCTTGCGCGGCGCGCAGCTCCCCCTCGATCATCGCCTGGATGTTGCCGACCACCTGCGCGCGGTACTCGCGGTTCAGCTTCTCCACCGTGCTGGTGGCGTCGCGGATGACCAGGATGCCCACCACCGTGAGCGGGATGACGGTGAGCAGCGCGGCCAGGAACGTGAGCTTCGCCCGAAAGGGCAGCTTGGCCCGCTCCACCGTGCGGGCGCGCCGCACGCTGCTGGACGATGACGCCAGCGGGTCACCATCGGGTCGCGACGAGAAGGCCCCCTGCCGGGCGGGGTCGCTTTCGAAGGGGTTGCTCATCGGATCTGCGCGCTGGTGAAGCCCAGCGCCAAGGTGGCACGGACGCGTGGGTTGCCCACGCCATTCACGAAGCCGAGGCCCGCCGAGGCCTGCACGAACAGCCCATGGTCCATGGTGAGGCGGCCGCTCAGGTCCACCTCGAGCGGGGTGCGGTTGCGGTCGAAGAACGCGCCGTCGGTCAGGCCCGTGGCCGTGGCCAGCTCGAGACCCAGGCGTAGGCCCTCCGCCGGGTGCACGAAGCCGCCCAGCACCAGCGTGAGGTCGGCGCCGGTCTGGTGCGTGAGCCACTCGCGGTCCGGGCGCAGCGACACGCCCGTGGTGGCGCCCAACGACCAGCGGTGACCCACATAGGCGAAGCGCAGCTGCACCACGCCACCGATGCGGTCGTCGCTGGCGAAGGCCTGCACGCTGCCCGTGGGCTCCACCAGCGCGAGCCCAACGCCCAGCTGCGCGCCCTCACTGCCCCCGAAGAGCTGGGCGTGCAGGCCCAGCGTCAGGTCGCCGAAGCCACGCGCAGCCGGCTCCGGCAGCCCCAGCACGGAGGCGCCCACCTGGTGCAGCACGAGCGGCAGCGTGATGTACAGCGACAGCCGGTCGACCACCCCGTAGGCCACGGAGACCGACCCGACGAGCCGGTGCTGGAGGACCGAGATCTCCGTGACGGTGGAGCCACGCAGAGCGACCACGAGCGAGTCGTTGGTGTAGTCCCCGCGAAGCTGGACGTGGACCGTGCGGGCACGCAGGGTGGCGGGCCGCTGCAGCAGGACACCGTCATCGGGCCCCGTGGGGGTGGCGTGCGTCTCGATCTGGAAGGGCTGCTGCGCGCTCACCCCCGCGGGCTGCAACAAGCCACCCACCAGCAGGCACACACCCAGCAGGGTGCGGCGCGGCGCCGGATGAGGGGCGCGGGGGCGGGGTGACGACAGCGTAGGCATCAGGGGTAAGTACATACCTCATTCAGGGACAAGGGCGAGCCGCCACCGGGAGCATGGGGGCGGACCACTCCCCCACGCGCAAGTCCGGGAATTGGCTCAGGAGTCAGCACCTGGACGTCGCCCGTTCGTGTTAGCGTGCCGTGTCGTGGCAGAAAAGAGAACAGTCAAATTCGATGACGAAGGGCGCTCGCGGCTCACCGTCCGGACCATCGAGGTGGGCGTCATGGACGGCCCCGACGAGGGTGTCACCTTCGTCACCGAGACCGACGAGCTGACCATCGGGAGCGCCAAGGGCAACGGGCTGGTGCTCACGGACCCCACCGTCTCGCGCTACCACGCCGAGCTGAAGCTGAGCGACGAGGGCATCGTGGTGCGCGACCACGCGTCTACCAACGGCACCTTCGTGGGGCCCGTGCGCATCCACGACGCCGTGCTCCCGCCGGGCACCGTGCTGCGCGTGGGCCGCACCACCCTGCGTGTGGGGGCCGGCAAGAGCGTGGACATCGAGCTGCTGCCCGAGGACCGCCTGGGCCACCTGCTGGGCCGCAGCGAGAGCATGCGGCGGCTCATGCTGCAGGTGCGCAAGGTGGCCCGCACCGAGGCGCCCAGCTTGATCGTGGGCGAGAGCGGCACCGGCAAGGAGCTCATCGCCAGCGCCATCCACGACCTCGGGCCGCGCACCAAGGGCCCGTTCGTCACGGTGGACTGCGGCGCCATGTCGCCCAACCTGGTGGCCAGCGAGCTCTTCGGCCACGAGCGCGGCGCGTTCACCGGGGCAGACCGCCAGCACATCGGGGCGTTCGAGCGCGCCAACGGCGGCACCATCTTCCTGGACGAGATCGGCGAGCTGCCGCCCGAGCTGCAGCCCAACCTGCTGGGGGCCCTCGAGCGCAAGCGCTTCCGGCGTGTGGGCGGCCGCACCGACATCGACGTGGACGTGCGCATCGTGGCGGCCACCAACCGCGACCTGCGGGCCGAGGTGAACGAGGGGCGCTTCCGGCTGGACCTCTACTACCGCCTGGCCGTGGTGACGCTGCGTGTGGCGCCCCTGCCGCGAGCGGCTCGAAGATCTGCCGCTGCTGATCGAGCACTTCCTGGTGGAGTGCGGGCACAACGGGCCGGTGGAAGAGGTGTTCGACGACGCGCTCATGGCCAGCCTGCGGGCGCATCGCTGGCCCGGGAACGTGCGCGAGCTGCGCAACCTGGTGGAGGCCACGCTGGCCATGGGCGAGGCGCACCTGCCCGAGACCTTCGAGCCGCTCGACGGCGAAGAAGAGCTCAGCGCCACGCGCAGCAGCGTGAGGCCCGTTACGGGCTACCTGCTGGACGTGCGGCCGGCGCTCGACCTCGCGTACAAAGAGGCGCGCGCGCTGGTCCTGCAGGACTTCGAGGGGCACTACCTCAAGCACTGGCTCGAGAAGTCGGGCGGGAACGTGGCCAAGGCCGCGCGCGAGGCCAAGATGGATCGCTCGCACCTGTTCCACCTCTTGTGTCGGCATGACCTCCGCTAACCCACGCCTGCCGCGGGTGGGGGAGCTCTTGGGGGAGCGCTACCGCATCGAGCGCGCGCTCGCCCGCGGCGGCATGGGGGTGGTCTACGAGGCGCTCGACGAGGGGCTCGGCCGGCGCGTGGCCGTGAAGGTGCTGCCGCCGTTCGCGCGGGCCGACCAGGCGCACACGCGGTTCCTGCGCGAGTGTCGGCTGACGGCCAGCGTGCACCACCCCAACGTCATCCCCATCTACGACGCCGGGTTCCACGAAGAGCGCGTCCCGTATCTGGTCATGGAGCGCCTCGAGGGCACCACGCTCGGGAAGCAGGTGAAGGCGCACGGGCCGCTGTCGGTCAGCGGGTCGCTGCGGGTCACCGTGGGCGTCTGCGCAGCGCTCGAGGCGGCGCACGCGCGGGAGGTCCTGCACCGTGACGTGAAGCCCGCCAACGTGTTCCTCACCGCGCCGCCCGGCGAGCGCGTGGTGCTCTTCGACTTCGGCCTCAGCCTCGATGCGTCGCGGCGCACGCGCATCACGGACCAGGGCGTGGTGGTGGGCACGCCCGCCTACATGGCCCCGGAGCAGGTGCTCGGGCGCTTCGTGGACGCGCGCGCCGACGTGTTCGGCGCCGGCACCGTGGCCTACCGGGCGCTCACGGGGCAGCGCCATGTGCCCGACGGGCTGCGCGAGATCACGGAGGTCTTCGACGCGATCGTGCACCAGCCCATCATCCCGCCGCGTCAGCACAACCCGCGCGTGCCCGAGCACGTGGAGGCGGTGGTGCTGCGCGCGCTGGCGAAGTCTCCCGAGCAGCGCTTCCAGTCGGCACAGGCGCTGCGCGTGGCGCTCGAAGAGGCCCTGGCAGAGCACGTGGCGCGCCACGGCAGCTCTGCCCAGGGAGGCTGACGGCGGGCGCGGGCCCGTCAGTCGATGCGGCGGAACTCGATGCGCCGGTTGCGC
Organism: Sandaracinaceae bacterium; assembly: GCA_016706685.1. Classification (NCBI taxonomy): domain Bacteria; kingdom Pseudomonadati; phylum Myxococcota; order Polyangiales; family Sandaracinaceae; species Sandaracinaceae bacterium. The sequence goes on from JADJJE010000003.1 coordinate 431,111, forward strand.
GCGCGGCCCTCGGCCGTGTCGTTGGGGGCGATGGGCTCGCGCGGCCCGTAGCCCCGCACGGTGAGGCGCGCGGCGTCGATGCCGTGCTCCACCAACCAGTCGTGCACGGCCTGCGCGCGCTCTTGGGACAGGCGCATGTTGGTGGCCTCGCGGCCCTGGTCGTCGGTGTGCCCGGCCACCTCCACGCGCACGGTGGGGCTCCCCTCCAGCACGGCGAGCGCCTGCTGCAGGGTGGGCTCGGACTCGTCCAGGATGCGCGCGCTGCCGGTCGCGAAGCGGATGCCTTCGAACTCCATGACGGCGGCGATGGGCGCGGGGCCCCCGGTCGCAGGGACGGGCGTGGGGATGGGCGTGGTGCGCGTGCGGCCGGTGGGGCAGCCCGTGGTGTCCACCGCACGGTCGGTCGGAGTCTCCGGGCAGCGGTCGTAGGGATTGGCCACGCCGTCCTGATCGGTGTCGTCGTCGCGCGGGTCCTGCGAGCTCATGCCGGCCGTGGTGGCTTCGTCCAGGTCGTTCACGCCGCCGCCGTCGGTGTCCACCAGCAACGGGTCGCTCTCACCGGGGTCCAGCTCGCCGTCGTGGTCGGCATCCTCCACGCCGTCGTTCAGGCCGTCGTGGTCGGTGTCGGTGAGCAGCGGGTCGTAGCCCGCGTCCACCTCGACGCCGTCGAGGATGCCGTCGCCGTCCGAGTCGGAGCGGTTGGGGTCCGTGCCGCGGCTGGCTTCTTGGGAGTCCGATAGGCCGTCGCGGTCGGCGTCGGCCGGGCCGCCGTAGACCTGGATGGCCACGGAGCCCGTGATGCCGATGAGGAGGATGGCGTCCGCCCCGGCGGTGTTGCCGGCCATCATGGTGGTGAGGCGAGCGAACACGCCGAGCGACAGCGGCCGCGCGACGGAGAGTTCGTAGCCGATGCCGACGTCGAAGCCGAACTGCGGCCCGTCGAAGTCGTGCCACCCCACGTGCGCGGAGAGCCACAGGCCACCCGCCACGCTGCCTCCGCCCGTGGCGTAGCCGGAGCTGTCTTCGAGCACGCGGTAGCGGATGCCGGCCAGAACGGCCCGGTAGCTGGGAGAGCCGTCGAGCGTGCCCGGGAACGGCTTGTTGAAGCGCCCCATGCCGAACAGCACCTCGAGCGCGATGGGCTGGGCCAGCACCAGGTCTGCGCCCAGGTAGCCCGCGCCGCCGCCCGCGCCGATTCCGTCACCGGGGCGCGTGTCCCCCGCGACCACCAGACCCCCGCCGATGTCGAGGTGCAGGTTGAAGCGGCCGTGGTCTGCCCGTGCGGGCGCGGCCACCCCCAGCGCAGCGAGCGCGATGACGAGCACCAGCGCCTTCGCCGGATACGCGCGAGGCAAGGATGGGATACGGCTGATGTCCACCTTCATCGGAGTACAAGTAGCACGACCGGCGCACGGCTCACCAGATTCGGGCACGCATGCCCGCGGCGCGGGTTTGACGTGGGCGCGCGTGGAGACGACCATGCGCCGCGTGAGTTCCGCCGCCGAGCTGCCCGTCCCCGCCGACACCACCGCGTCTGCCCGCCGCGGGCGTGCGCGGGCCTTCATCGTGGTCGTGGTGCTGGCGCAGCTGCTGATCCCGCTGACGTACTACCTGCGCGACGACCCGTACGACGAGCGCTTCGCATGGCGCATGTTCTCGGGGGTGCGGCTCCAGGAGTGCGAGCTGGGCGTGTTCGAGACACGCGGCGGGAGCGAAGTGGGCGTGAACCCGTATCAGGTGGTGCCCGCCGGCTGGGTGGAGGGGCTCAAGCGCAACCGCCGCCGTGTGGTGGAGCGCTACCTGACGCTGCGCTGCGAGCGCGAGGGCACGACCCACGTGCGCGTCGAGAACCGCTGCGTGGAAGTGGACGGCACGCCGCTGCCCCCCATCGAGGTGGCGCGCGACTGTGCCGGTGGGGAGACCTCCCCGTGAGCGCGCCCAGCACACCGAGCGGCGCCTTCGACCGCTACTTCTTCGGGCCCGTGGACCTGCTGCGGCCCTACCTGCTGACGCGCGCGCTGCTGGCGTTGCTGGCGTTCGACTGCTGGCTCGAACTGGTGCCGCACGGCGCGCGCTACGGCGTGGGTGGCTTCAACGTGGCGCACTTCGCGTTCCTCGACGCGCTCTTGCCGCTGCCTACGGCCCCACTCTACGTGGGCAGCGTGCTGCTGGCGGGTTGGCTGGCGCTCACCATGGCGCTGGTGGGCCCCACGCGTGTGGGCATGGCCGCGCTGACCACGCTCTACACGCTGGCTTGGTCGAGCAGCCTCCTCGACACCTACCAGCACCACTACCTGCTCTCGCTGCTGCTGCTCGCCATGACGTGCTTCCCGTCCATCACGCTCCGAGACGCGCTCGGCGGCAGCCTGCACGACGACCCGGACGACCCGAGCGCGCGAGTCCCGCACGAGAGCTGGGGGTTCGTGTCGTTCTGCGTGAGCTGCGCCATCGTCTACTTCTACACGGCGGTGACCAAGACCAACGCGGACTGGCGTGACGGCCACGCGATCGCGCGCTTGGCCGGCCACACCGACGCTGCGCGCTCCATGCTGGCGTTCGCGGCCGAGCACGACGTCACCCCTGCGGTCTTCTGGAGCGGGTTCGCGAAGAGCGCCATCGCCATTCAGCTGGTCATCGCGGTGGGCTTCGTGTTGGCGCCGGTGTTCGACCGCTTGCCGCGCGTGCGCGCGCGCCGCGTGCTGGCCTTCTGGGTGCTGGCCCCGCTGTCGTTCCATGCCGGCGCAGCGCACATGGACCTCAAAATCGGGTGGTTCACGGAGTACATGCTGCTGGTGGCCAGCATCGTGTTCCTGCCGCGCGAGCTGTTGGCGGGGCTGCTGTACGCGCTCAGCGCGCCGGCACGTGCGCTCGATGCGTGGCTCACGGCGGAGGAGCCCACGCGCGCCTTGATCGTGGCCAGCGCCGTCGTGACCGCAGCGGGTGTGCTGGGCGTCTTCGCGCTGACCGACCTGCCCGGAGGGATGGGCGCCGGGGTGCTGGCCGCGGTCGCCGCCGTCGCGCTCGTGCTCGCGCTGGGGCTGCACGTCCATGGGCACCGCGCGCGCGCGCTGTCCGCTGCGCTCTCGGGGCTGTTGGCGGGGGGCCTCTTGCTGTTGGCGCTGGTGGAGAGCGACGTGCGCTTCGACTACTACCGCAACGCGGGCGGCGACGCGCGCCGGCTCGCCTCGGCGGAGCAACCGCAGCTCTACCTGGACGCGCTCGAGCACTACACCAAGGCCAAGCGCTACTACCCGCCGGCCTACCGCGAATTCTGGATGGACTGGGATCGCGACGCGGCCGCCCGGGTGGCCCGTGGCGAGGCCCCGCCCGACGAGCAACGCGCGCATGCCAGCGGTGCGCCGCCGCGAAACCGTGACCGCCAGCTGGCCGAGCTCGAGAGCACGGTGGAGGACCTGCGCTCGCGCGGCCTGCTCCCACCCGACGAGGGGAGCCGTCCATAACGTCGCGGCTGGCGGTGATCGCGACGGCGTTCCTCCCTGATTGGAATGACCCTCGACACTCGGGGGAATGTTCGATACCAATTGGTCATGTTTTTCATCCGACGTCGTGGGTTTGGTCCGCTCGAGTGCCTCGGCTTGCTGCTCGCGCTCACTCCTGGGTGTGGTAGCGGTGGCTCGAACCTGGGTGGCGACGCCTCCACCGACGGTGCGCTGCCGGACCTGAGCATCGGCGACCAGGGCATGTGCCAGCCCGGCCCGGTCACCACCGCCACGGTCAACCCCTCGCCGCCGGGCGCCAGCACCACACCCGCAACCCTCTTCGACGGGCGCTGTGGCGCCGCCGTGGGTCAGCTCTTCCCGCCCTCGGCGCCGTGGAACCAGTCGGTGCGCGAGACCTGTGTGGACCCCCGCTCGAACACCATCATCCAGTACCTCGCGGCGGTGGTGGACGGCTCTCAGACCTTCCGCATCGACCTGGGCGACTCGGACAACGACTACGGCTTCCAGCCCCTGGCCGCCGACGCCAGCACCACCACGTACGGCTTTGCGCCCACCGACGAGTTCTACAGCCCGCACTGCGACGAGGTGCCCATCCCGGTGCCCAGCACGGGGCGCTTGGAAGGCGAGGCCAACTACACCTGCGCGGGCGACGGCGACTGCCACCTGACCGTGCTGGAGACCGAGGGCTGCGAGCTGTTCGAGATGTGGCGCGCCAACGACGTGCTGGGCACCTTCGAGGGCGGCTGCCTGGCGGTCTGGGACGCCACCACCCTGCCGAGCGACCTGCGCGGCCTGAGCTGCACCAGCGCCGACGCCGCGGGCCTGCCAATCGTGCCCATGCTGGTCACGCCGCTCCAGGTGAGGTCGGGCACCATCCGCCACGCGCTGCGCTTCATCCTGCCGAACGAGGCTGTGCAGCGCTTCGTCTACGTGCGCCCGGCCACTCACAACCCGCTGACGGTGGAGCGCCATGGCCAGCCCACCAGCGGCCCACAAGGCACCATGCCGCCACCCTACGGCGTACGGCTGCGCCTGCGGGCAGACTTCGACACCAGCGGCCTGTCCCCCGGTGCGCAGGCCATGGCCGAGGCGCTCAAGGAGTACGGCATGTTCCACGCGGACGGCGGAAACGTGACCTTCATCGCCAGCAACGACGTGTACGCCGGAGCCTCGTGGGGGGACGCGGACATCGACCTGGGCCCCGACGACCTGCGCGACGCGGGCATGGCCTGGACCGACTTCGCGGTGGTGAGCGATCTCGACGACGTGGAGTCCATGGAGGACGTGGAGTGTTCGCGGACGCCCCGCATGGAGCTGCCCTGACGCGAGACTTCGGGCGTGCTTCCGGGGCGGACCTGTGTTAGCCCATGGCGCATGGAGCCGACAAAGCACTCTGACGACACCGCCATGCTCTACTTCCTGTGGATCCCCGTGTCCCACGTGATCATCTGGGGAATCACGGTGTACCTCGGCACGCAGGTCTGGTGAGCGCGGTGGCGGGGCTGTGAGGCGCTCGCTGGGCGCGCTCGTGGTGGGGCTCCTCGTGAGCACCTCCGGGGCGACCAGCACCGCGCGCGCTCATGGAGACCCCGCCGGTGTGGTGGCCTCGCCCAGCGCGCCCGCGCCGCGACTGCCCGCGCGTCGTAGCCAGCCGGGCGACCAAGCTGCTGCCGAAGCGCAGCCCGAGCTGGACGTGAGTGGGTTTGGTGAACCCGCCAACGCGCCGCCCGAGCCAGAGCCGGTGACGCCAGGGGGCCGTGCCGTTGCGCTGGCCGAGCCGAGCCCACCGACCACGGCGTCTCCACCCGGGTCTCCCGAGCCGCCCTCCGCAGGCGAGGCCGAGCCCACGCCGCAGGGCAGCGGGCTGAGCGCCGCCTCACGAGCGCAGTCGGTGAACCCCACCGCCGAGGGGCTGTCCTGGGAGGTGCCGGTCTCCTTCGCGCAGAGCTACAACCTGCGCGGGTTCCGGCGCGACTCGCAGCTGACCTACGACCCCACCTACACGTGGACGCTGAGCGTGAGCCCGCGCTGGAACGTACGTGAGCGCGTGTCGCTGGGTGCGCGCCAGGACATGACGCTCGAGCTCACCGAGTCGGACATCACCAGCCGGCAGCGTCAGGTGTGGCTCGACGACACGCGCCTCGACGTGCGCTACACGATGGAGGCACGCCCGAGGGACGTCACGCTCACGTGGCTGGGTTTGCTGCGCCTGCCCACCTCGTTGGTGTCACAGGGTGCGAAGCGCTCGGTCAACCTGGGCGGTGGGCTCCTGGCCATCCGTCCGGTGGACGTGCTCTCGGGGCTGGTCTTCTATGGGCTGGTCACCTACCGCGCCTGGCTGTCGAGCAGTGACGTGGTGCGCACCCGCCGGCGGGACGCCTACGCGTGCGATCTCAGCGGCGTGGGCAGCACCAGCGCGTGCGAGCAGGCTGGCGGCGTCACCACCACCATCGGCACGCTGTCGCTCGTGGGGCAGGCGCTGCTGATCCCGAAGCCGCGCTGGACGCTCACGCTGGCGCTCGCACTCGACGTCAGCCACGCGCACCGCCTGTCCGAGGCCTGCGTCACGGTGGACACCAGCCCCGAGCCCGTGTGCTTCGGCGACGCGGCGCGCAACCACATCCGCACGCTCACCGAGTTCAGCGCCAGCGTGGGCTACGACTTTCGCGACTACCTGACGCTCACGTTGGCTTACGTGACGTTGGCCTATCACCCCGACTTCGACGGGGCGCGCGACCACGTGGTGTGGAACGAGCTGACCACGCTGAGCCTCACGCTCTCGTTCCGCCTCGGTGGCTTCGTGGCCGAGAGGCGTGAGCAGCGAGAGGCGGCCAGCGAGCCCTAGAGGCCGCCCGCCTCAGTGGTGGTGGCCGTGGCCGTCACGGCCATGCGCGTGACCGTGCTTCTTCTCGTCCTCGGTGGCCTCACGCATGCCGTCGACCTTCACGCTGAAGTGCAGCGTCACGCCGGCCAGCGGGTGGTTCGCGTCCAGCACCACGGTGCTGCCCTGCAGCTTGGCGATCCACATGGGGAACGAGCGGCCCTGCTCGTCGCGGCTCATGACCTGCATGCCCACGCGCAGATCGGCGCCCGCCGAGAACGCCGAGCGCGGCACCTTCTGCTGCTTGCCGTTGCGCGGGCCGTAGGCCTTCTCGGGCGGCACCACCACGTCGAGGGCGTCACCCACCTGCTTGCCGAGCAGCGCCTCTTCGAGGCCCGGCACGATGTTTCCGTGGCCGTGGAGATAGGTGAGCGGCTCGTCGCCGTGCGAGCGGTCGAGCTCTTTGCCGTCGCCGTCCGTGAGCACGTAGTGGAGGTGGACGACCGTGTCGTTCTGGATGGTGTCGCTCATCGGCCGGAGGGTGACGCGGAACCGCGCCCGCGTAAAGTTGGCACCGCCCAGCAGCGGTGGGCCTCACTCGGTGACCGGCAGGGGACCGAGGTCCACGCGCACCACGAAGACGCGCCGCACCTCGCGCGGGGTGGGCGAGATGGTCAGCGGCAGCGCGGCATCCACGTTCTCGGCGGGCCAGAAATAGACCAGCGCGTCCGCCACCGGGCCCAGCGGATGATTCACGGGCGGAGGGGTGGCGGCGCCCAGCGTCCGCTCGTCGCCCACGCCGAAGAGAGGGACACGCCAGGCACGCAGGAAGGCGTCGCGCTCCTGCTCGGTGAGGCCCGCACCATCGAGCGCCGCCGACAGCAGCGTGAGGCCCGTGGTGGCGGGCAAGAGCCCACTCGCTTGCGCGCGAGCCGGGATCACGGCGCGCCCATCGGCGTCCAGCGTGACGGTACGCACGCGGGTCATGGAGAAGGTGGGCTCGCGGTGGATGCGCATGACCAGACCCCCCGGCGGCGCTCCCACGCTGCGCAGCCGCACCGTGTCGGCCGCCCCGCGCCGCACGTCGATGGGCAGCGTGTCGCGGGCACCGTCCATGCGATAGAAGAGCAGCCCCACGCGCTGCTCGCCGAAGCTCAGGCAGGCTGCCTCTCGAGTCTCGTAGTCGCTCAGCTCGGCCAGCTCACAGAGGCCGTCGGGCGTGGCGCAGAGCGGATCCGCGAGGCCGGGATACACGCCCTGGCACGACCCACGGCGCGCGATGACGTCCTCCCACACGATGGCGGTGTTGCGCTCCTGCCGAACCGCGATGGGGAAGTGCTCGATGACCCGACCGCGCGACACCGAGCGCACGCCCAGGGTAAACCGCGCCTCGTCGAGGCCGTCGTCGAGGTGCACGTAGAAGACCGGCTTGGCTGGGGCCGCGATGCCTTCGCGACCGTTGGGCAGCACCGGGCGCTGCTCCGGCGTGGGAGCCTGTGGGGAGCCCGTGGCAATGGCGAGCGCGCCGCTGGCCTCCGTGACCACCAGGCCCCACTCGTGCACGCGAAAGCGACCCTCGGCGGGGTTGGTAGCGGGCTCCGCCATACGAAGCTCGGCGGCCTGGGGCTCATCGACGGGCGCCTCGAGCGCGGCCTGCCGCGCTTGCGAGCCGTTTCCAGCCACGGGCTCCGGCGGCGCGCCCAGTGCACAGGACGCGAGCGTGACGCCGGAGAGCGCGAGAGCCAACCGTTCGAGACGATGCACCATCCGCACGAGCGTAGCATCGTCAGTGACGTTCGCGGCCGGGATCAGGGGCTGATCGTGATCGGCTGAGCGATGCTCGTGGACGCGTCGGCCGCTGGGAACGTGATGCGTTGCACCGCAGCCGACAAGCACGCACGCGCGTCGTCCCCCATGTCGAGGCCCTCGAAGGACACGCGCTCCACGGTACCGGCCGGTAGCACCCGCACGTTGAGGGTGAACTGGCCGAGGGCCACGTCGGCCGCGATGCAATGGCGCAGCGCGTTGAAGTGTCTCCGCAAGACTCGTCGACTCACCTCGAGCGACAGCGGCCCCTGCACGGTGGGCGCCTGGAGACGCACGCGCAGCCCCTCGATGGACACCGAGACGCGCGCCAGGAACACACGCCGCACGCTGCGTGGCGCAGGGCTCAGCTCGAGCGGCAAGAGCGCGTCCACGCTGGGCTGTGGCAGCAAGTAGACGACGGCGTCGGCCACCGACCCGAGCGGGTGCCGGCGACCGCCGAGCATGCCCAAGCCGATGGTGCCGGGCGGCTGGGGTGGGGGCGGCGGTGGTGGCTCGGCGCCGAAGAGCGCATCGGTCCAAGCCGTCATGAAAGCGTTCGCCTCGGGCTCGTCGAGGCCGCCCGCGAGGACGGCGGCTCGCAGCTGTGCGATGCCTTCGTCGGCAGCAACACTCCCGTCACCACGGGCTGGCCCCACCCGCATGGGCTCCTGGGCCGCGAGCGGCACCACGCGCACGCGCGTCTGGGTCCGATCGGCGCCGCGGGCGATGCGCATCACCCAACCCGTCACGCGTGCCGAATCCGCGGCGCCTGCGTGGGCCACCTGCACCACATCCTCCGCATCGCGCGTCACCGTCAACGGCAGCGTCGCCTGCGCAGGACCCGAGCGGTAGAACAACACGCCGGTGCGCTGCTCGCCCACGTTCACGCAGTCCGCGCCCGCGCTCTCGTATCCCGCGAGCTCGGCCAGCTCGCAGAGGCCGTCGCTGGTCTGGCACCGCGCATCGGTGAGCCCCGGATAGGTGCCACGGCAGCTTCCGCGCGTGATGCGCACGCTGGGCCAGCGCAGGGTGCGGTGATCGTCGCTCAGCTCGCCGGGCGGAAAGTGCTCGAGCAGCTGGCCCTCGCCGGCTGGCCGCACACCCACGTTCAGCGCGAGCTCGGTCACACCTTCATCGAGGTGGAAGTACAGCACGGGCTTGCCGCCGGCGCCCACGGCATGCACGGAGCCCATACCCAGCGAGGAGGGCGAGATGGACGACAGCCCGTGGGGCCCCGAGACTGCGCGCACGCTGCCGTCATCGCCGGCCGCAATGAAGCCCCACTCGTGGAGAGTGTACGTACCGGCCGCCGGGCTGGGTTGAGACGCGGGGTCGGCCGTCCGCGAGTTCTGCCTCTCCTGTGGCGCAGGCGCGGTACTGCTCCCACATGCTCCGAGGAGCAGCATGGACGCGAGCGTGACTCGCACGACGTGAAGGTCGGACGGGGATGGGGATGTACCGGCGCGAAGGGTCATCGGCTCACCATGATGGGGGCAGTCAGCTCCGTGACCGAGTCGTGCTCGGGGAACCGAATGGCGCGCAGATGCTCGAGCACGCAGGCGGTCTGCTGCGGGTCGAGCTCGAGCCCGGTGATCGACGCACGCTCCACGGCGCCGGTGGTCAGGATGCGCAACTCCACGGTGAGCACGCCCACAGGCCCCGTCGGGGACAGGCACTGACGGACGAGGGGCGTGGAGCGGAGCATCATCCGGCGCGTCACTTGGGCGTCGAGGCCTCCCCGAACCGTGACGGCTGGGACCCTCAAGTTCAGACGCGCGGGCACGATCTCGACACGTGCCAAAAAGACGCGGCGCACGAGGCGGGGCGGGGGATCGAGGTCCAGCGGCAGCAGCGCGTCCACGTCGGCTCGTGGCACCAGGAAGACGAGCGCGTCAGCCACGGACCCGAGCGCGTGGTGAAAGCCGAGCCCACCGCCACCCCCGATGGTGCCCACCAGACCAGCCTCGCCCGAGCCGACCCCACGCGGCGGGGGGCGCAGATGCGGCGGCGCATAGCCGGCCCCACCGGGCGGGATGGCGCTGCCACCGGGGCCGACTCCAAGGGTCCCGTCGAGGCCACCCGCGCCGCGGCCCAGCGGGTCCTCACCGAAGAGCGCTTCGTCCCAAGCGGTCAGGAACGCGTCGCGCTCGGCGTCATCGAGGCCTGCAGCGGTGAGCGCATCCCGCAGGTGCGCGCGGCCCGCGTCAGCGCCCGGCGCGACAGTCTCGGCAGGCGGGACACTCGCAGACCCGTCGGCCCCGAGCGGGACGATCTGCACCCGAGTGAGCAAGCGCGTGTCGCCACGCGTGATGCGCATGACCCAGCCTGCCGATGGCGGCGCCTCGCCTTCGGGCGCGGCCGTCGCGCGCGTGACGGTCACCTGCCCCGCCTCGTCGACCGACACGCGCAGTGGGAGCCCCGCCGTGGACGGGCCCGTGCGGTACAGCAAGACGCCGCCGCGCTGCTCCCCCACCTGCACGCAGTCCGCGGCAGCGCTCTCGTAGCTGGCCACCTCCGCCGCCTCACACAGCCCGTCGCTGGTCTGGCACGCGGGGTCTGCCAGCATCGGATACGTGCCGCGACATGCGCCACGCGTGACGCGCACGCTCGGC